>RGSV01000146.1 GCA_010025655.1 Acidimicrobiia bacterium | reverse complement strand
ATCGCTGTCGGCTACGTCGCTGTCGGCTCGCTGACGCGAGCGAAAAGTCATCTCACTAGCAGCCATAGCCTGAAAAGCGAGGTTTCATGCCGCGCAACTGGACCAAATCGTCGTGGCAGGCGCTGCCTGCCGCCCAGCAGCCCGAGTGGCCCGACGACGCCGAGTTGCAGCGCGCGCTGAAACAGATCGAGTCGTATCCCCCGCTGGTGTTTGCCGGCGAAGCTCGCACACTCTTGGCGTCACTTGGTCAGGTGGCACAGGGCAACGCGTTTTTGTTGCAGGCCGGCGACTGCGCCGAGAGTTTTGAGCAGTTCACCGCGGTAAACATTCGCGAGAAACTGCGCGTCATCCTGCAGATGGCGGTCGTGCTCACCTATTCGATGGGCGTGCCCGTCGTGAAAGTCGGGCGCATCGCGGGTCAGTTCGCCAAGCCGCGCTCGTCGGCAACAGAGAAGGTGGGCAACCGCGAGCTGCCGTCGTTTCGCGGACACATGGTGAATGACCCGGCAGCGCACGAAGAAGCTCGCCTGCCCGACCCTCAGCGTCTCGTGCAGGCCTATCACCAGTCGGCGAGCACGCTCAACTTGTTGCGCGCGTTCACCAAGGGTGGGTTCGCTGATCTCAGTCGTGTGCACGCATGGAACCAAGAGTTCGTTTCATCGAGTACCGAAGGTCGCAGATATGAACAGGTCGCCGCCGAGATCGAGCGAGCACTCGCCTTCATGCGCGCGTGCGGTGTTGACACCGAGAGCAACAGCGCGCTGCACGAAGTCGATGTGTTCACATCGCACGAGGCACTGATTCTCGGTTATGAAGAGTCGCTGACACGCCAAGACTCGTTGACGGGTGGATGGTATGACTGCTCAGCGCACATGTTGTGGGTCGGCGAACGCACGCGCCAATTGGATGGTGCGCACATCGAGTTTCTCCGCGGCGTCGGCAACCCGGTTGGAGTGAAGATTGGTCCGTCGACCACAGCCGACTACGTGTTGTCGCTGTGCGAGACGCTGAACCCCACGCGTGTACCCGGGCGCCTGACGCTCATCTCCCGCATGGGCGCCGACAAGGTCGACGCTGCGCTTCGCCCGCTCTTGCGCGCCGTGCGCGACGCCGGGCACCCAGTGGTGTGGGCCTGTGATCCGATGCACGCCAACACGTTTACCGCCGACAATGGTCGCAAGACTCGCCACTTCGACGACATTCTGCGTGAGATCGTCAACTTTGTGGCCGCGCACCGCGCCGAGGGCACATGGCCGGGCGGAATCCACATCGAACTCACTGGCGAGAACGTCACCGAATGTCTCGGCGGTGTCGAGGCTGTTTCGCAAGACGACCTTGATACGCGATATGAATCGGTGTGCGACCCACGCTTGAACGCGCGGCAGTCGCTCGACTTGGCATTCCACGTCGCGGAGTTGATTCGCAACAAGAATTAGGCGATGCGAGCATTCGACCTGCTCGGCACCTGGCCCGTAGAGCGGGTGTCGGCAGCGGTGATTGACAAGCGCGGCGAAGTGCACGTGCACGGCGACGAGACACACGAGTATCGGCTGGCGTCAATTTCGAAGGTGATTACGGCGTGGGCGGTGTTGGTGGCGTGCGAAGAAGGCACCGTGTCGCTTGAAGATGCAGTGGGTCAAGATGGCTGCACGCTGCGCCACTTGCTTGCGCACGCAGGTGGCTACTCGTTCGACGGAGACTCGCCGATCACGTCACCCGGCAAGCGACGGACGTATTCGAACACCGGTTACGAAATTGCCGCTGCACACCTTGCCGAAGCCAGCGGGTTCGACTTCTGGCACTACGTCGGTGAAGCGGTGTTTGCTCCGCTCGGAATCGTCGCGAGCGAACAGGCGGGCTCGGCGGCAAAGGATGCGCGGCTCGACATCGTGGGGCTGTCGCTATTTCTTGCGGAACTGCGACGACCGCGCTTGGTGTCGCGCGAAACGTTCATTGACGCGGTCAGCCCACAGTTCGCCGAACTTGAAGGTGTGGTGCCGGGTGTCGGGCGGTTTGACCCATGCCCGTGGGGACTTGGGCCAGAGTTGCGCGGTGACAAGTGGCCACACTGGACTGCACAGTCAAACTCGTCGGCAACCTACGGTCACTTTGGTGGCAGCGGCACCTTCGTGTGGGTCGACCCGCTCGCTGATGTCGCGTGCGCGGTGTTGACCGAGCGAGAGTTTGACGAGTGGGCACTCGCCCACTGGCCCGCGTTCTCTGACGCAGTGCTCAGTGAGTTTTCGCGCTAGTTGACTTGTTTGGCGCGCCGACTGACGCGCTTCGCGCGAACGTGTGCGGTTTAGTTAAGGCGCTCGACGATCATGGCCATGCCCTGGCCGCCGCCGACGCACATTGTCTCGAGACCGAATCGTTTGTCGCGGTGCTGCAGGCCGTTGAGCAACGTCGCCATGATGCGTGCCCCGGTCATGCCGAAGGGGTGACCGAGGGCGATCGCGCCACCGTGAACGTTGAGCTTGTCCATCGGAATCTCCAGGTGCTTTGCTGACGGAACCACCTGTGCGGCGAACGCCTCGTTGATCTCGACAAGGTCGATCTGATCCATCGTCATGCCGGCGCGCTTCAGCGCTTGACGTGATGCCTCAATTGGGCCAAGACCCATGATTTCGGGGTTGAGCCCCGAGACCCCCGACGACACCACGCGTGCGATCGGCTTCAAACCGAGTCGTTTTGCCTTCGTGTCGCTCATCACGAGTACGGCAGCTGCACCATCGTTGAGCGGGCACGCATTGCCGGCGGTGATCTGACCGTCGGGGCGGAACACCGGCTTCAAGCCAGCGAGGGCCTCGACCGTAGTGCCCGCGCGCGGACCATCGTCTTTGCTGATGACGCGACCGTCGGGCAAGGTGAGCGGAGTGATCTCGCGCTCAAAGAATCCATTGTCGACGTTCTCGCACGCGCGTTGCTGTGAGCGGGCAGCGAATTCATCCATCTCTTGACGGGTGACGTTCTCGATCTCACGCACGTTCTCAGCGGTCTGGCCCATCGCGATGTACATGTCGGCGATGCCTTGCGGTGCAGTCCACGCACCCTGACCACCAGCCGAGCGAGCTTTCGTGCGTTCGCCCGGAGTCTTGAAGATCGGGTTCGGCGCCATGTCGCTGGCACCGCTCGCATAACGGCTAACGGTCTCGACACCTGCGGCGATGAAACAGTCGCCCTCGCCCGATTTGATGGCGTGGGCTGCCATGCGAATGGTCTGCAGGCTCGACGAGCAATAGCGATTTACCGTCACACCAGGAGCGTTGTCGAGGCCGGCGAGCACGGCAACGATGCGACCGATGTTGAAGCCCGCTTCACCCGCGGGTTGACCGCATCCCATGATGAGGTCTTCGACGTCGTCGGGCTTGACCTGTGGCACCTTGGCCATCAGCGCGCGCACGATCTGGGCGCTCATGTCGTCGGGGCGCAGGTCGACGAGCGATCCTTTGTTGGCTCGGCCAATTGGGCTACGGGCGGTGGCAACGATTACGGCTTCGGTCATGTTGGGGTTCCTCTCGAACTCGTGCCACGGTACCATTCGGACATGCAGTTGACCCCAGTGAACGTCGACTCAATCGACCTTTCCGACCCCGAGTT
>RGSV01000145.1 GCA_010025655.1 Acidimicrobiia bacterium | reverse complement strand
GCGCAACACCCACTCCATCAGCGTGCGACTGTGGATGCCGACGCGCGACAATTCACGCATGAGTGCGGGTCGACCGATGACACGGGCAAAGAGTCGCGCGACCTTGAAATACTGCCCGTACTCGGCATCGAGCAACGCGGGATACTCCTGCAAAGCCGACGCGTCGCCGCTCGCCAACGCGTCATGCAACACCCCGGCGGCGATGCGTGCCGTCTCGTAGGCATAGTCGATTCCCTCACCGTTGAACGGGTTCACGCTGCCTGCCGCATCACCGATCATGAGGTGTGTCGCGCCGACCTTGGGGAAGATTGACCCACCCATCGGAATCTTGCCGCTCGTCGCGCGACACTCGGGCTTACCCGGGTCGATACCCCAGCGTTCGGCGATCATGTGCGCGTACGAATCCAACAGATGTGAGGTATTGACATCCTTGAACTTCTTGAACGTCGACAACAAACCCACACCGACATTGATCGTGCCGTCACCGACGGGGAAGATCCAGCCATAGCCCGGCATCGAGTTGCCGTTGCGGTCTTGCACGTCGAGTGCTGACTCGATCCACGGCTCGTCGTGCCGCGGGCTTACCCAATAGGTGCGAATCGCGGTGCCATACGGCCACGACTTCGTGCGGGCCGTGCCGAGCGAACGACCAAAGCGACTGTTCGCGCCGTCAGCTACCACCACATAGTTAGCGCGAATCGCTAACTGCCGACCCTCGTCGAGATCGTTGATCACCGCACCGCGCACACAACCCTTGTCGAGAATTGGCGTCACGGCTTCGTGACCCTGCAGCAAAGTTGCACCCGCCTTCTCTGCATTGAACGCCACCATCGCATCGAGCTCGCGACGACGCACCACATAGCCATGACGCGGATACGTGGGATGCGTCGGCCATTGCAATTCGAGTTCTTTGCCGTGTGCGGTCGCGCGTAAACCTTCGTATCGGTGGAATTGCTTCAGTCGCTCACCCAGACCCATGTCGTCGAGTTGCTTTACCGCGCGTGGCGTCAAACCATCACCACACGTCTTTTCACGGGGGAAGTGTTTGCGCTCGACCACCGCCACCTGGTGACCACGCTCGGCCAGCCAATAGCCCATTGCCGCACCTGCCGGACCACCGCCGATGACGAGCACATCGGTCTCGCGTGACGGCAACGCGGCAACGTCGTCGGGCGACACGCGTTCGGCGGAGGAGAAAGACTCGTTCACGGTGCTTTCAGCGTAAAGACGCAAGCGGTGACATCACCGACGCAGCAGTGTGTCAGATGACGCCTGTCGCACACCAGAGCGTGCGCGCCGTCGCGCAGCGCTCAGCCCGGGCTACTTGCCGGCTGGTCGCGGCTCGGTACCCACGGGTCGTGGGGCAGTCTCGAGCATCTTGAACGTCTCAGCAAGGGTGTCGAAGTTGACCGTGCCCGCTTCGAGCGCAGCGAAGATCTCAGAGTCTTCTGAGCACCAGGTTGCGTACTCTGCAGCCCACTGCTCGCTCTTCGGGTCGGCTCCGCCGATGGCATACCGTTCGTGGCACACCACACCGAGAATCTCATAGTCAGTGAGACCGCCACCCCACTTCTCGCCTTGTGATGGCATCGCGTTGCCGTTGTACGACAGCGGTGCGTGCGCGCCGCCTTCGCGGCTCGGGTCTCCATACACCACGAGCCCGGCCGACACGAACGGCTGGCTGCCGGTGTACACGAAGTTCAACATGTCTTCAATGTGTGGGAACGTCTTCAACACTTCGCCCTCATGCAACACACGACCAGCACCACCCTGGCCCGCGGCACCGTGGCAACTTGCACACGCGCTGTAGGCGGCTTCACCCACGGCCATCGGTCCGGACGCCTCACGCTCTTGCGGCGACACGGCGAGTAGATACATGAACGCCCACACCGGCAGAAGGCTGAGCGTGGCCATCGCCCAATATGGAATCTTCTTGCGGGTCTTTGCCGCCACCACATATGCCGGGTCGGGTTTCGGCGGTGGTGGCGGCGCAACTTCGGCAGGCAGCGCGGGTGCAGCCGATGATGTGGCAGCCTTCGCAACTTCTTTCGAGGCTGGTGCGTCGCCCGTCGGTGTTCCACCTTCGAGCACGGTGCGACGATCTTTCGACCGCTTGAGGAGATAGTCAGGTACTTCGGTCAACTGTGCGCTCCGTTTTGAATAACTGCGACGCAAGGCTAGTCAGGGAACACGTCACTGAGCCCTCTGCACGAACGCACGTGAACTGCAGCGTGCGAGTGTCACGCATCAGGGCGAGGCTCGAAAACGGTCGGAGACTAGGCTTCGGAACGCATGATTGCAGTCGACATCCTCCGATGGCCCGGCGTGAATCAGGCGTTCCTGTTTTCGTTCTTTGCGACCAATCTCTTGGCCTACCTCATCATCGTGGTGGGCAAGCGTCGCCCCGTCGATCGGCAGGCCACGTGGGGTGAGGCGATGTTCGGCAGCGCCTATGTCTTCTTTGTAATCTTTCTCGCCTTCGGCGTCGTACCGCACCAGTGGATCGACCATGCCGACAAAGAACTCGGTTGGCGCAAAGACAAACTCATCTTTGGCCCCTTTGACATCTTGAAGCCGCAGGAATTCGGCGGTCCGTTTCCCTTCACCATGAGTTACGAGGCAGTGCGCGACATCGTGGTGTTGGTGATCCACGGCATCTACATCGGCGCGTTCATCTACCTCTTTATCTGGTGGCAGAAGCGCGGCGAAGTGAAGCAGGTTGCGTTGCCAACGAGCACCTACGGCCGACCACTGGTGAAGAAGACCTGACGCCATGACTCGCACCGACGCCAACCCACCGATGATGCCGTTCACCGACGAGTACACGCTCGTTGAAGTTGACGCCGAGTACTTGAACAAGGCGGTGAAGCCCAAGCAGTTCATTCACATCGACCAGAGCGAATGCATCATGTGCGAGGGTTGCGTCGACATCTGCCCGTGGAAGTGCATTCACATGGTCAACCCGTCGGCGATCGTCGACTCAACCGGCACCGAGATGCCGGGTGCCGACCCGAGCGACCACGTCATCTTCACGATTGACGACGACATCTGCACGCGGTGTGCGTTGTGCGTCGATCGTTGCCCGACAGGCGTCATCGTGCTCGGTAAGGTCGGCGTCGCTTCTGCGACCGGCGACCCGCACGCTCGCACCAACAACCATGGCTACGCCTACGGCATGAGGTTCTAAGGAGGAGCAATGTCGAGCATCGTCGAAGAAACACCTCGCCCATCGCTGAAAGAGCGCGCCGCCAAGATTGGCGAGCAGGTGCAGGGCAGCCAGGTGTGGGCGTCGATCTTCCGCCCGGGTTCAATCTTCCGCAAGGGTTACACCGACTCGCCGCGCAACCGTTCATATGTCGTCATGAACTCGGTGCTCTATCACCTGCACCCGGTGAAGGTGAAGCGCCATGCGGTGAAGGTCAGCTACACGCTGTGCCTTGGTGGGCTTTCGTTCTTCCTCTTCATCTTGCTCACGATCACTGGCATCTTCTTGATGTTCTTCTACCGACCGACGGCCGCCAACGCGTGGGACGACATTCAGTCGCTGCACACGTCGGTGACCTTCGGTCTCATGGTGCGCAACATGCATCGTTGGGGTGCCCACTTGATGGTGCTGTCGGTCTTCCTGCACATGGCGCGTGTGTTTTATCACGGCGCTTACAAGGCACCGCGCGAATTCAACTGGGTGGTCGGCGTCATCTTGCTCACGCTCACGCTGTTGCTCTCGTTCACCGG
>RGSV01000144.1 GCA_010025655.1 Acidimicrobiia bacterium | reverse complement strand
GCACGAGCACTTTCTTGGGGCGCAACATCTCCACATAGAGACCTGGAATCGAGAGACAACCCTCGTCGTATACCCACTCGCCACTCGACTCGACGATCTGCGGGTTGAGAATAACTTTGCGCTCTTCATCGATGTCATAGACGAATACCTGACGCTGTACACCGATTTGAGGTGCCGCCAACCCGATGCCAGGGGCGGCATACATCACGGTGAACATCTCGTCGGTGAGTCGGATCAGCTTCTCGTCAATGTTGCTGACCGGCTCGGCAACTGCCTTCAAGACAGGGTCGCCGAAGGTGCGAATTTCGTACGACACGCTGTGTAAGGCTACCGATGGCAATGTCGACGTCTGACCATTACTTCAGTACGCAACCTTCGTCACCGCAGGATGCGCAAACTCATCGCGTGAAGGTTCGTGGAACTGACCTGCAGCTTGCCGGTGATCGCGGGGTGTTCAACAAAGGTGACCTCGATTGGGGCACACGCGTGCTGATCGAAAATGCCGAAGTGCCGCGGGGTGGCGTCTTGCTCGACCTCGGGTGTGGTAGCGGTGCGATTGCCGCCGCTCTTGCGACACTTCGACCCGATGCCACGGTATGGGCGGTAGACGTCAATGAGCGGGCGGTTGATGTTGCGCGCCGCACGATGCAACTGAATGGCCTCACCAACGTGCGCGTGGCACTGGCCGATGAAGTGCCCCACGATCTTCGCTTCGACGGCATCTGGTCGAACCCGCCGATTCGCGTCGGCAAAGACGAGCTACATCACCTGCTCTCGACGTGGCTGGCGCGGCTAGCTGCGGCAGGAACTGCCGACTTGGTGGTGCACAAGAACCTCGGCTCTGACTCACTGGCGAAGTGGCTCACCAGTCAGGGATATTCGGTTACTCGCGCGGCGAGCAAACAGGGCTACCGAGTGCTGCGGGTTACCAGAATCTGACCATCGCGGCAACTGCCGCGAGCGTGATGCCGTGCAGGCTGATCATCACGGTAAGCAGGAGCCGAGTGTTGGCAGCCATCTCGGCGCGCAACGACTTCTCCATCGCGGCCATATCGGTGCGAAGCGAGGCTTCGGTCGACATGACGGCTTCGCGAAGCGAGGCATCTCCCGCCGCCATGTCGGCACGAAGTGACTTCTCGCTGCGGTGAACCTCTCCTTGCAGGAAGTTACACAGTCGCTGACTTTCGTACAGCACGACGCCGACCGTCGCAGGCGCAGTGAAGTCGAGCTTGGCGTAGTCGCCAACAGAGAGCGATTGGTCGGCTGCACCTGCAGCATGTGGAGTTGGTTGGTCGACGGTCATGGACATCGTGAGCATCCTTCGGATTGGTGAATCTGTCAAGTACCGGTGGTACCCGCCAGTGGTGTATGGCGCGAGCCGATGACGGCACCGACTTCTCTTGACATTCGCCGCAGGGCGACAGTGAACGCTTCGCCGACTAGGCGCGAGGCGGGTCGACAGCGATGCGTACGCGCTCTTTGGGTCGGTCGATGGAGCGCAGCGCTTCGCCGAGGTCATCCCAGTTCGCAGCCCGCACCAGCACTCGATCTTCGCCCGCTGACACCTGCACCAGCAGCGACGATGCCAGTTGGTCGGTGATGCTCTTGGTGCCCGCACCGCTCACTTCGGCGAGTGCCGCAAAGGGAGGCAGCCCTAGGCGACGGCGGCGCTCGGTCTCAGTCGCATGATGGGCAGTGAGATCGCCGCTGGCGACTGCGACCAACACTTCGTGGTGTGGCACGGTCGTCTGGACGACCACTTCACCGTTCGGAACGAGCCGCGCACCGTGCACCAAGAGGTCGAGGGTTTGCTCGCTGGCCCGAAAGCGAGGGGCGAGGAGTTCGGCATCAAGGTCGAGAAACACCACTGCGTCAGCGCGGTCGATGCGATGCAAAACGGCCTCGGTTCCGACGAACACTGCAGCAGCAGGGTCAAGTGTCGTGGTGGGTTTTACTTCTTGCACTTGACGACCTGCGGCTGCTTCGAGCTCATCACGCAGCCGAGTGATGCCGATGCGAATCGCACGCATCTTCTGTGAACCACACGCGAGGCAGACGACCGGTCGGTGGAGCCCGCAGCGCGAGCACGCAAAGGTGTCGTGATCGAACTGCGCAACTGCGGCCCCGCACGCTTCACAACGGGCGACGGTTCGACAGGCATCACAGGCAACGGCGCGTGCACGACCCTTGACGTTCAACACACACACGACACGTTTCGAGTGGTCGCGTAAGAGAGTGATGAGCTCAGACGTCACTAGTGACGATGCCCACCGTTCGTCGCTATTGCGATCGACGATTCGCATTGGCGGCCACGACGTGGCATCGGCAGTTGCGACGATGCGATCACCCGCCCACTGACGTGCTGCCACGGTCGGTACTGGCGAGACCAAGAGGCAGGGCACCTGTGCACGCTGGGCGCGCTCGATTGCAATGTCTCGCGCGTGCCAGGTTGGCGCTCGTTCTTCTTGCAGGGTGTCATCATGTTCGTCGATCACCACGAGTGCAGTCAACCTCGGCACGCTCGCCCACACTGCCGAACGTGCACCGATGGCGATGTCGACGCCAGAGGCTGCCGCCGCCCAGTCGTCTGGCAGCACGGCAGTGGTGCGACCTGCTCGGCGAAACTCGGCAGCCAAACGTCGAGCGCGCACCACCGTTGGCGCCACCACCAGCGTCGGTCCAAGCGCCGCAGCCGCAAGCACAACATCGACCCCTGACACGAGTGGACCAACGCGCACGACGCCGCCGCCTCGGGCGAAGAGATCGGCGAACAACGGGGTCTGGTCAGACCTCGTGCTTGACAACTCACCTTGCGCGGTCGGCACTGCGCGTTGTGGCGAGTATCGCGACGCATGCAGGCTCGCGACATTGGTGCTCGGTGAAGCAGAAACGAAAAACGGCCGACGTCGCGACGCCCAGCGATGGCTCGCCCACTCGATCAACTGCACGACTTCCGATGACGGCCCCACCGACGACACTTTGCGAATCGGCAACAGGCGATCGAGTTCGACCCCCGCCTCGTGCGGCTCAAGCAACGCCATCACCCAGCCAGGAACTTCGCGGCCATGCAACGCCACGCGCACACGAGTGCCTACCGCGATGCGCGGCGCAAGCACTTCAGGAACGAGATAGTCGAAGGGCTTGTCGACACCAGTCACGTCGACAACGACGCGTGCCACCGTCACCACAACATCACCGAGCGTAGAGAACGGCTACTACGCGACGAACTAAAGCTTGGCGGCCTTGCGGAACGCGTCGAGACGCGACACCTGCTCCCACGTGAACTCGGGCGCGGTTCGACCGAAATGGCCGTAGGCGGCGGTCTTGCGATAGATCGGGCGCTTGAGGTCAAGGTCACGAACGATCGCTGCCGGGCGCAAGTCAAACGTGTCGCGCACTGCTTGTTCAATCTTCGTTTCGTCGATGGTGTTGGTGCCGAAGGTCTCGACCAAGATGCTGATCGGCTGCGCCATGCCGATGGCGTAGGCCACCTGCACTTCGCAACGTCGAGCGGCTCCTGCAGCCACCACGTGCTTAGCCACCCAGCGCGCGGCGTAGGCGGCTGATCGGTCGACCTTTGATGGATCTTTTCCACTGAATGCGCCACCGCCATGACGACCCATGCCGCCGTAGGTGTCGACGATGATCTTGCGGCCCGTGAGACCAGTGTCGGCGTGTGGTCCGCCCTTTACGAATTCTCCCGTCGGGTTGATGTAGACGGCGTAGTCGTCTTTGGCGAACTTGGCAGGAATCGTCGGGCGAATGACTTGCTCGATGAGAT
>RGSV01000143.1 GCA_010025655.1 Acidimicrobiia bacterium | reverse complement strand
CGACACTGAAACCGGCATCTGCATCATGCGCATTGAAGAAGGGCTCGACACTGGGGAGGTGTATGAACGTGTCGTGGTGCCTGTGCGACCAGAGCACACGTTGTCAACGCTGCGTAGTGAACTCGTGCAGGCGTCTCTTGCTCCGCTGGTGCGGGCAGTGACCGAAGGTTGTGGTCAAGGCGCGCCACAGACCGGGGCCGCAACGCACGCGGCAAAGATTGACCCAGCTGAATTGCAGATTCGCTTCACCATGACCGCACGTGAGATAACGGCACTCACTCGACTCGAAACAGCGTGGTTCACCTACACCAATGACCACGGATCCACGATGCGTGTGCGAGTGGTGTCGGTGGTCGAGGTCGCTGCACGGGGCGAACCGGGCAAGGTGATCGACGTGAGTCGAGACGGTGTCGTCGTGGCGTGCGGCGACACCGCAGTGCGACTCGTGACCGTGCAACCTGCGGGCAAGTCACCGATGCCAGCAGGTGCGTGGGCCAACGGGGCACGACTGCCAGCGTCGTTAGCCTAAATCGCCCATGTTGCGACTCGTGCTGCCCAAGGGTTCGCTCGAAGCCGCGACGTTCGAGTTGTTTGACGCTGCTGATCTCACCGTCAAACGCTCGTCACAGGTCGACTATCGCGCCAGCATTGCCGACCCACGAGTTGCCGAAGTGCGCATCTTGCGACCGCAGGAGATTCCCACTTACGTTGCTGAAGGTCTCTTTGATATCGGAATCACCGGCCGTGATTGGGTCGAAGAGACCGGCAGCGTCGTTCAGTCGCTTGGGGCGTTGAACTACTCAAAGGCAACAAACGACCCCGTGCGCATCGTCGTGGCAGTCGCCAACGATTCTGCGATTCAGAAGGTGCAAGATCTTCCGCAGGGCGTGCGGGTGACGACAGAGTACCCACGCTTGACGGCGAAATTCTTTGCCGAACGTGGCATCAAGGCTGATGTGCGGCTGTCGTATGGTGCGAGTGAAGCCAAGATTCCCGACATTGCCGACTGCGTCGTCGACCTCACCGAGACGGGGCGGGCGTTGCGTGCCGCCGGTCTGCGCATCATCGACACGATCCTCGTCAGTCACACCGAACTCATCGCCAACCCACAGTCGGCAGCAGACGCCACCAAGCGGCATGCGATGACGCAGTTGCTCACTCTGTTGGAAGGTGCGCTCGAAGCACGCGGCAAAGTGCTCGTCAAACTGAACGTGAGCGACTCGTGTTATGCCGCCGTGCTGAAGGTGTTGCCCGCAGCAAAGTCACCGACCGTGTCAAAGCTTGCGTCTGGTGATTGGGCAGTCGAGTCAGTGGTTGAGAAGCGCACCGTCAACACGGTGATTCCTGCACTCAAAGATGCGGGTGCCACCGACATTCTCGAATTGCCGATCTCCAAGATCATTCACTGACGACCCGGCCGATCGGTGACACTCATTAGCCGGTAGGCGACGTTGATTGACTCGCCTGCAGTAGGCATCAGTCGGTCGGCGGTGCAACGCGTACTTCAATGACGATGCCAGGAAACTGCAGCGTCACCTCACCAAACAGCAACTCGTTGTCATTGATCACCGGTGACGATGACGCCACCACCGTGAGAGCGGCTGTCTCGTGAACGACGTCTGGGTCGCTGCGTCGTTGCATGGTGATGCGGTAGACGTGTCGACCTATCTCTTCGATGTCAACCCAGTCAGTGTCTTGGCGGGTGCGCACTGCAAGAAATCCGTCGGTTGAGTAGTAGGCGAACGGCGCATATTGGTCGAGTGCAAAACGGTCACGGCGACCAGACTCCCAGCCGATCACGTGGGTTGGCTCAACGACCGACACTGCCCGAGCGCTGCCGTAGGTGTGCTCATGCCGGCGCGCGGTGGTCGCCTCTGCGAGTTGTAGCTGTTGACGCAGAGGGCCGCACACGCGACGAAAGAGCGGGAAGAAATACAGGTCGTGCAGATGAGTGGTGTTCTGATTCAGGTGACCAGGACCAGCGGCACGAATCTCGAGCGCAGACATCAACACCGACATGAGGCAGATGTACTTGCGCGGGTCGACGCCGTATGCGCGCGAGTATGGTCCGGCCTGCAAGCCCAGTCTTGGGTGCCAGACGCGAGAGAGGCGCTCGCCGACTTGAGAGATCACCACCTCACCAAGGCGTTGGGCTGAAGAAGAAGTGGAGTGCTCGAGCAACAGACAGCCAGCCAGCAGCGAGATTGCGTCGTAGGTGGGTGAGTTGTATTCCGCGAGATCACCGTCATGCTGCAGTTGTGTGGCTGCGTCCTTTAGCCAGCGATTGGTTGGCGCAGCGACTGCCGTCGCATCAGCAGAATCTGCCGATTCAGTAGCGCGCTTCTCGCTGATTGCCTGGTGCAACCACGCCTGCATGAGCACGATGTTCGAGTAGCGACCCGAAATGCGCGCCGCAGGCTCGCTGAGCACTGCGCGGCGAACCGCTCGACGCATCTCGGTGGTTAAGCCATCACCGAGCACATGGCCGTACAGTCGCACAGTCGTCTCGAGAATCATCGCCATGAACTGACGCCAATTGGGGTCATAGTCGCGCCACTCGCGCACGCGAGGCTTGCCATCGGCGTCGAGCGTGCCTGCATCGGGTTGTGCCGCATGAGTCTTGAAGGTGCCAGCCCAGCGCGCGTCGACATCGTCGGCGTATTGATGCTTCAGCACCTCACGAAGCGCGCGTTGTGCCCGAGTGACGTTGCCATTTTCCAGATCGAGAAAGGCACCGAGCGCCGTCTCGCGCACCAGGTAGAGCCCGTACAGCCGTACCATCGCGCGATCATCGTCGAAGAGTTGCTCGTGCATCTCGTGCAAGGCGCGCTCGAGCGGTTGCAGCACGCAGCCAACCTACGGCGAGTTACGCTCAGTGCCATGCGCCGCCGACGCTTCGTGCAACGACTTGCCGTCGGCGTAGTGGTCGTGGTTTCACTGGTCGGCTGCAGCGCCGACGATGCCGCTGACCAGATACCGGCCTCGGTCTGCCCACCGAGTGATGCCGCTGACATAGCAACTGGCATCACCCAAGAGCGTGCCGATCTGTTGCTCGGGTTTGGTGAGGCTGACGCACAACGATGTGCTGAAGAGCTTGGCTGGGCCTTTCGCGTTGGTCGGCGTGACGGCGAATCTTTCGCACTCACAATGGATTACTCACCACAGCGAGTGAATGTCGAAGTAGACGACGACGTCGTGACGCTGATTGGTGTCGGTTGATACCGGCGCCCGCGACGGCAGACGGTAACTGCCTCGACTAGTTGCTGAGAGATCGGTGACGCAGCCGGTCTTCGAGACTCATCCGTGACGATGAAACTCGCCATTCGTACTGCCAATATGCAACCCCAAGGCTGCTGGCGAACGGTCGCGGGTGAAAGTTGACGTTATGCACCCACCACAGCGCGTCAATCATGCATCTCGCCGCCGAGCGCGGCTCGCAAGCTTCGCCCTCACGAAACAGCGTCCAATTGCTGAATTCATCGCCAGCTTCGAACGGCGCGGCGAACCCCATCTGGCGAAGTAAGCGGTGCTGATGTGCCGAGTAGGGGGCATCGCGATAGTGATCGCCCTGAGTCTCGATCTGCAGACGAAGATCATCTCTCCACGCGAACTGTACAAACGGGGGATTGTCGTCGTTCGCCGCACCAATGCGAGCGTCGTGCGCCAATAACACGACGAAATCACGCCCCTCGCCGACGAATTTGGCGAGGCGGTCCCATACGCGGCCCCGTCGGGCTGCTGAGGGTGCGTAGTCGTCGATGTTGTCGCTCACCGAATCATCATGCCCACGGGGTGTAGGGCAGTTTC
>RGSV01000142.1 GCA_010025655.1 Acidimicrobiia bacterium | reverse complement strand
GCTGCCACGCACGAGACCAACCTCGGCGTCTTGGTGATCACCCACTACAGCCGACTCTTTACCTATTTGCGCCCCGACTTCGTGCACATCTTGTCGAAGGGTCGCATCGTCGCCAGCGGCGGCCCAGAACTCGCTGATCGCGTGGAACGCGACGGCTACGACGCCTTCACTGCCTGACGCGTCGCGGGGGAGTGCCAACAAAACGAAAGGGCCGGCCCTTTCGGGCCGGCCCCGTCGTTACGACGTAAATCGTTGCTTACTTGGTGAAACCGACCGTCGTCCAGTCAATGGACGTGAAGCCGAATGCGCCGAAGTTAGCGACGTTCTTCGGAACGCCGACCACGTTGTTGCGCTGGAACAGCGTGATGGAGTGCACCAACTCGTAGGCCTTTGCGTCAGCCTGGTTTGCGAACTCGCAACGCTTCTTCGGATCGAGGATGTTGTTCGCCTTGGTGAACAACGCATCGATTTCAGCTGAGCCGATATTGCCGAAGTTCTGCGCCGCGCCCTGACGGAAGATGTTGCTCGTCGACGAGATTGGGAAGTTGGTTCCCACCCATGCGAAGAGCGCCATCTCGAAGTTCGAGACGAGCACGTACTTACCGAAGTAGTCGGCGGTCGGGATCAGGGTCGGAACCAGCTCAATGCCGGCTTCCTTCGCCTGGGCCGAAGCCAACAGCACGGTGTCACGACGGTTGTCGTTGTTGCTCGGGTAGATGAGCTTCACCGACAGGCGAGTGCCGCCCTTTTGGTAGATGCCATCGGCGCCCTTGCTCCAACCTGCGCCAGTCAACAACGCCTGTGCGGCGTTGATGTCACGCTTGCCGAGCTTGCCCGTGTTGTCTTGCGTGCACGCAGTGCCGTCAAGGAACACGTGGTTGTTGTTCGGCTTGACCTTCGGGTCAACGACACCTTGAATCGCCTTAGCAATCGCATCGCGGTCGATTGACAACATGATGGCCTGGCGCACCGGCACTTCGCGCGTCACCGCGGTCGGAGGACCGAAAGTGAAGTGCTCGTGGGTCGGGGCCTTAGCAACGCGCACCGAAATCTTCGCGTTATCACGCGCTTGCTTCAGAGCGTTGATGTCGTTACCGATGTCCATGTAGTCGATTTCGCCGTTGAGCAACGCAGCAATCTGCGCGGCCTGCGGAAGCGCCTTGAAGACGACCTTGTCGAGCACTGGGCCTTGGCCCCACCACTTCGGGTTGCGCTCGACGGTGATCAAACGACCAACCTTGTCGAGGAACGAAGAAGCACCCTTGCCGGTCGCCGGACGGAACGGACCAGCCCAAACGTTCGGGCCGTTCTTCCATGAGTCGTTGAACGCAGCTGACGTTGCGGTGAGCGATGCCGGCTTCAGACCGCTGAACAGCGGCTGCCAGTCGGCGTAGGTCTCTTTGAAGGTGACGACGATCTGGTCGTCGTTGGCGCCCTTCTTGACCGACTCAATCTTTTCGTAGCCGACTGAAGAGGTGATCTTGTAGGTCTTGTCGGTGCCCTTGAGAGCGTTCCACATTCCTACGAAGTCCTTCAGACCGATCTTCTTGCCGTCGCTCCACTTGGCGTTCGGGTTGAGGTCATAGGTGACCGTCTGCTTTCCGCCAACGCGCGAGGCCTTGATGCTCTTTGCGTAGTTCTGGTCGACCTGGATCTTGGCGTCCTTGTCGAAATAGATGTAGTTCGGAAGCATGGTGTTCATCACCTGCGAGCAGTTGAGGAGGTTTCCTTCAATTGCGCTGGTGTTGAAGTTCGGGCAGATATCGACCTGCACGAAGCGGAAGGTTCCGCCCTGCTTCAGATTGGCGATCGGACGCTCGTTAATTTGGCGTCCATCGCCGTCTTTCGCCGAAGCCTGGCTGCCCAGACCGAACGGCGCGACGAGTGCTGCCGCAAACACGACGGCAATCGCCTTCTTCATGGTCTTCACTTTCACGTGATCCCCTCTCGGATGTGTTGTTGTGACACGCGAGTGGGCGTTCTTGGGTGAACCCACGACATCCCCCTCGAGTTGGTGCTTCGCAGGCTATGGCGCGATTCACCATTTGTCCACCGACTGTTGGCTGGTCGTTAGGGGAGGGTTTGCGTGGCCCGGCGGCGGCCTCGGGGCTATGCGGTCAGTGCCCGGCGCTGCCACCAGCACTGCACGAGCGCCCAAACGCCATTGGCGCCTCGTTGGCTATCGTAAGTCTGCCCGACGCGGGCCTTTCACGAAGGGGAAGAGGGATCAAGGGTGCTGGGCTACATCTTGCGTCGGTTGTTGAACACCTTGTTCCTGGTCTTCATTGCAGCCTCGGCTGGCTACCTCATCGCGTCGGTCGCACTCTTCCCCCGCGGAAACTACGAGGCGGCTCTCGAGCCGCCGCCCAAAGAAGCGATCGATGCGGTGCTCAATCGCTCGAACGTTAACGATGAAGTTCCACTTGTCGAACGCTATGTGACGTGGGTCGGCCAGGTGCTGCAGGGAGACTTCGGCATTGACCTCGAGGGCAATGTCGTGAACGAAGAATTTGCAAGACGCATCTCGGTGAGCATGCGACTACTTCTCGTCGGCTCGATACTCGGCGCAACGCTTGGAGTGTTGATCGGGGTCGTGAGTGCTGTTCGTCAGTACAAACTGTTTGATCGCGGATTCAGTTTGGCGTCGTATTTCTTATTGTCAACGCCAGTCTTCTTGCTGGCAATCCTGCTGAAGTTCGGTGGTATCAAGTTCAACGACTGGATTGGCACGACGGTCTTTTATACGCAGGGTGAATACTCCGCCGGCTTTGAGGGCACCGACTGGGAGTTCTTTCTCAATCGTCTGCAGCACCTGATCTTGCCAACACTGTCGATCGTTCTTGGCAACATTGCGTTCTATTCGCGTTACCAGCGCAACTCGATGCTCGACGTGTTGTCGAGCGATCACCTGCGTACTGCCCGCGCGAAAGGTCTCACCAAACGACAGTCACTCTTCCGTCACGGCTTGCGTGTCGCAATCTCGCCGATGGCGACCTTCTTTGCCTACGGCTTCGGTTTGCTCATGGCTGGTGCCGTGTTCACTGAAACCATCTACGGCAGATTCGGCATGGGTCAGTGGTTCGTTACTGCAGTGGCAAAGAACGACATCAACTCTGTGTCTGCAGTCGTCACGTTCACTGCGGTGTTGGTATTGCTGTCGGGGTTCTTGGCCGACATCATCCTCGTTGCGCTTGACCCGCGTGTGAGGTCTCGTTGACCGCCGACACGACACCAGCTACCACGGCCGGAGCCGATGGTCTCTCTGGCGATCGCCTGTCGCGCGGCACGTTGATTCGCCGCAGGTTCTTTCGCAACAAGCTGGCCGTCTTTGGTCTCACCGTTGTGGTGTTCATGTTCGTGATGGCCTTCGTCGGCCCGTACCTCACTCAGTGGAGCTACACCGACAATGACTTCGACAACCTCCTCTCACCTCCTTCAAGCGTTCACTGGTTCGGCACGACGCAGGTCGGTGTCGATGTGTTTGCCCAAACGATGCGTGGCCTTCAGAAATCGCTCATTATTGGCCTTCTCGTGGCCATCTTCTCGACGAGCCTGTCGGCGTTCATCGGTTCAGTCGCTGGCTACCTCGGTGGGCGCACCGATCGCGGAATCATGTGGATAGTCGACTTGCTGCTTGTGATTCCCTCACTGCTGGTGTTGGTAATTCTCTCGCGCTACTACCAGGGACGATCATGGTTGTTGCTCGTTGTCGGTCTCACCATCTTCGACTGGATGATTACGTCGCGCGTCGTGCGTGGTCTGGCAATGAGTCTGCGTGAGCGTGACTTCGTGCGGGCGGCGCGCTACAT
>RGSV01000141.1 GCA_010025655.1 Acidimicrobiia bacterium | reverse complement strand
CTAGCATGTTGACGGAAAGCAACGGCCGTGCAAAACAGGCTGTGACGACTACGGCAATATCAGGCCCAATCTCCGCTTGCAAAACATTTCGAACTTGCACCTACTGTGCACATCATGGAAGCACTGCGCACCCCCGATGACCGATTCGTGAACTTGCCCGGCTGGCCGTATGCGCCGCAGTACACCACTATCGCGAGTGGGGTCTCTGGCGATAGCACCATACTGCGCATCGCACATATCGATGAAGGCCCGCGTGACTCTGCCGCCACCGTCTTGTGTATGCACGGTGAGCCAAGCTGGTCGTATCTCTACCGCAAGATGATTCCGGTCTTTGTCGCGGCTGGTCATCGTGTCGTTGCACCCGACCTGATTGGTTTCGGTCGCAGCGACAAGCCCGTCGAACGCAGTGACTACACCTACGAACGACACGTCGCGTGGATGAGTGACTGGTTGACGTCGAACGATCTCTCGCGCCTCACGTTGGTGTGTCAAGACTGGGGAGGTCTGATTGGTCTGCGGCTCGTCGCTGCGTTTCCCGAACGGTTCGACCGAGTCGTGGTGGCCAACACCTTTCTGCCCGTCGGCGATCGACCGCCGAGTGACGCGTTCATGGCGTGGCGCAACTACAGCCAGACGGTGCCCGAGTTCAAGGTGGGTCGCATCGTCGAAGGTGGATGCGCACGGCGCCCACTCGCACCCGAGGTCGTTGCGGCCTACGACGCGCCGTTTCCTGATGATCGATTCAAGGCCGGCGCACGCGTCTTCCCCACGCTGGTGCCGATCAGCACCGACGACCCATCATCGAAGGCCAACATCGCCGCGTGGCAGGTGTTGGAGCGCTTCGACAAGCCGGTGCTCACCGCATTTAGCGATGCTGACCCGGTCACTAAGGGCGGCGATCGAGGCTTTCAGCAGCGTGTGCCCGGCACCAGTGGTCAGCCGCACACCACCATCGTGAATGCTGGACACTTTTTGCAAGAAGATGCCGGCGAAGAGTTGGCGCACGTCGTCAACGACTTCGTCGCACGTACTCCGGCGAACTGAGCCACCACCGAGAAGAACACGTGCGCCATGGCTGCCACCGCGTCTACGACCCGCACCCCGCGTCGGCGAACGTCTGGCAAGACGACGAAGTCACAGATCGCCATAGCCCTGCTTGATCTCATCAACGAGGGTCACCTACAGCCGAGCCACCAAGCCATCGCTGAGCGGGCGGGTGTGTCACGGCGCACGGTCTTTGTTCACTTCGACAATAAGGAAGAGTTGTATGCCGAGGTCATTCGGCAGCAAGTGCCGCGCGTTGAACGTCTGATTCAGCCGATTGCGCGCACTGCCCCACTCGAGCGACGTGTCGCCGCTCTCGTCGCACAGCGCGATCATTTGTATTCAACGATTGCCAACCTGCGTCGGGCCGTGCGTTCTGAACCGAGTGCCCGCAACTCGCCCAAGATTGCTGTAGCAGCCGAACGTTTGCGTCGAGTCTTTGACCAACAAGTGCGTACGACGTTCGCCTACGAGTTGCGTCGCTTCAAGAAGCCAGCGGCCACCCTGCAGCGCATCGAACTGGCGACCTCATTCGAGACGTGGCACCACTTGGTGTCGCATCAGCGACTCTCGCGCGATCAAGTGCGCGCCAACATGGCGATTCTCGTCTGGCGTGAAGTCAACGTCAGCGTGCGTGCTGACGACGCCATGCAGTAAGGGTATTCTCCACCAAACAAGCGACCGTCATCGGCCCGGTTCCACCAGGCATCGGAGTTATCGCTGCCGCCACCGACTCAACGGCCGCAAAGTCAACATCGCCAACGATGCCTGCATCAGCGCGCGAGATGCCGACGTCAATCACCCACGCACCAGGTTTCACGTGCTCACGGCCGATGCTGCGCGCCTGACCGGTTGCCGACACCACAATGTCGGCCTCTCGACACACCTTGGCTAGGTCGGCAGTGCGGCTGTGGGCAATCGTGACGGTGGCGTCAGCTCCTTTGCGGGCGAGCAAGACGGCAAGCGGCATGCCAACCAGCGACGAACGCCCTACCACCACCGCTCGTCGCCCGGCAATGTTCGCGCCGTAGTGCTCAAGTAACCGCATCACGCCGAGCGGTGTGCAGGGTACCAGCGAGTCGAGGCCGCGCAACAGGCGCCCCATCGACGTGATGGTGAGACCATCAACATCCTTTTCAAAGGGAATCAACGCCAGCAGCGCTTCACCGTCGAGATGTTCTGGCACTGGCTGTTGCACGATGATGCCACTCACCGTCGGATCATTTGCCAACGAACGCACCAACGCCTCAGCATCACGCTGCGAAACGTCACGCGGCAGCGATTCGTTGCGGCTCGTCATTCCGGCGAGTTGTGCCTGACGATGTTTGTTGCGCACGTACACCTGCGAAGGGCCGTCGTCGCCAATCAACACCGTTGCCAAGCAAGGCGCCGAAGACAATCCCGCGACTGCAGCTCGCACGTCAGCGATGATCTTGTCGCGAAGAGAGTTTCCGTCGAGCAATACCGCGCCTCCCGCGGTGCGCTTCGGTTCACTCATCGACATCACGCTATTACGGGGTTGCGAATAGGCTGAACGAGCCGCGCTTCGATGCGCGAAGGAGCACCAATGTCACCGTCATCCGCTGGCACAGCCAGAAAAATCGCCCCCGCAACCGGCAAACTCGGCGTGCTCACCGTAGGTCTTGGTGCCGTATCTAGCACGCTGATCGCCGGCGTCGAATTGGCCAAGCGCGGCATGGCAACCCCGATCGGGTCGCTCGCCCAGATGGGCACGATTCGCCTCGGCAAGCGCACCGATAACCGCTCGCCGCTGATCAAAGACTTCGTACCGCTCGCCAAGTTGGAAGACATCGAATGGGGCGCGTGGGATCCGTTCCCCGACGACGCCTATGTCGCCGCCCAACGTGCCGGAGTGCTCGAGGGCCCGCGCCACATCGAAGCAATCTCCGATACCTTGCGCGCCATTCGGCCGATGAAGGCCGCATTCGACCGCGAGTATGTGAAGAACATCAGTGCTGACAACACGCTCGGCACGATCAACAAGCGGGCAATGTTGAACGCGATTCGCGAAGACATCAACCGCTTCCGCGACGAAAAGAAAGTCGATCGCGTGGTGATGATCTGGTGCGCGTCAACCGAGAAGTTCATCGAGCCTGGTGCAGCGCATCGAGACCTCGCGAGTTTCGAGAAAGCCATTGATGCGAACGACCCGACTATCGCACCGTCGATGTTGTACGCCTACGCGGCAATTCTTGAAGGCATTCCATTCGCGAACGGTGCACCAAATCTCGCAGTGGATACACCGGTCCTGCGCGATCTCGCCACCGAAAAGGGCGTGGCAATCAGCGGAAAAGACTTCAAGACCGGCCAGACGATGGTCAAGACCGTCATTGCGCCGATGCTGAAGGCTCGCATGCTTGGTTTGTCGGGCTGGTATTCGACGAACATCCTCGGCAACCGCGACGGCGAGGTGCTCGACGACCCAGAGAACTTCAAGACGAAGGAAGAGTCGAAGCTCGGCGTGCTCGAGAACATTCTGCAGCCCGAGAAGTATCCCGAGCTGTACGGCAACGTATTCCACAAGGTGCGAATCAACTACTACCCACCACGTGGCGACAACAAAGAAGGTTGGGACAATATCGACATCTTCGGCTGGCTCGGTTACCCGATGCAGATCAAGGTCGACTTTCTCTGCCGCGACTCGATTCTCGCCGCGCCGCTCGCGCTCGACCTGGTGCTCTTTTCTGACCTCGCGCAACGCGCGGGTCTCGGCGGCATTCAAGAGTGGCTGTCGTTCTATTACAA
>RGSV01000015.1 GCA_010025655.1 Acidimicrobiia bacterium | reverse complement strand
CCCACTACGCAGCTCGTGGGTGACCCTGCCCAATTCACCCATGTCTTCGACGGGCACGACGACCTCAAGATGCATCGCCTTGCGCGCACCAGCGTCGACGATTGTCACTGGTCGTGGTGCGCCGTCACGCATGCCGCCGAGAAACCGCGCTACTTCCTCGAGCGGTCGTTGCGTGGCCGATAGACCGATGCGTTGAGGAGAGGACAGGGTGACTTCTTCGAGCCGTTCGAGCGATAAGGCCAAGTGTGCGCCGCGCTTGGTGGCCGCCATTGCATGAATTTCGTCAATAATCACCGTGTCGACGTGCGCCAGCGTCGAGCGCGCCGACGACGTGAGCATCAGATACAAGCTCTCGGGCGTCGTGATGAGAATGTCTGGCGGGTTGCGCAACATGCGCTGGCGGTCACGCGCACTGGTGTCGCCCGTGCGCATCGCAACCAACGGCTCGCGAAACGTGGTGCCGAGTCGCTCTGCGGCATGGCTGATGCCAACAATCGGTGCGCGCAGATTCTTTTCGACGTCGAAGGCGAGCGCGCGCAGTGGTGAGATGTACAACACACGAGTCGTCGAGTTCTCGAGTGGGTCGCGCGTCACTAGACGATCGATAGCCACGAGAAATGCCGCGAGTGTCTTGCCGCTGCCAGTTGGCGCAGAAATCAGTGTGTGTTCGCCAGCCACGACTCGCGCAAAGCCCGCCGATTGCGCGGGAGTCGGTTCGGGAAACGACGCGGTGAACCACTCACGAACGGCAGGAGAAAACTCGCCAATCACGGCATTATTGGCCACCGCCGAAGAGTACCCACTCGGTGTGCCCGTGGATACGCTGAGCGACGTGACCGTCACCGCCGAGCATCATCCGGCGTTCGAAGAGTATTGCGAATGCATCTATGAGATGCGTGAAGACAATGCCGAGGTCATTCAGGCTCGACTAGCCGAACGCCTCGATGTGTCGCGGGCCTCCGTGTCAGAGATGGTCAAGCGGCTCGAAAGTGCGGGGCTCGTGCGTGTCGACGCCACCCACTTGCTACTGACCGACACGGGTGAAGCGTTGGCGGCTCGCATCGTGCGCCGCCATCGCCTGGCCGAGCGCTTTCTCACCGACGTCATCGGTCTGCCCTGGTCGCAGGCCCACCACGAAGCGTGTCGTTGGGAACATGTCATCAGCGACGACGTCGAAGCAGGCCTCGTGCGCCTACTGGGAAACCCTGCGACGTGCCCGCACGGCAACCCAATCCCCGGGTCACCAAAGAGTGCGATTGCCACAACATCACTTTCGACGGTTGCCGCCGGCACCTCGTGCACCGTCGTGCGAATTCCCGAAGACATCGAAGAACACGAGACTGCGCTCGCAGAACTCGAACGTGACCACGTCGTGCCGGGCCGACGCTGCACCGTGGTGCGACACAATAAATCCGATTCGCTCATCGTCGTACACGACACCTCCTACCGTGAGGTGACGATCAGCGAGTTTGTGCGTGCTCGCTTGCTCGTCACGCTTTAACGCTGCGGCACATCGTGATTGCTCGACCGCGACGCCGCCTTACGGTGCGCACCGCGATTGCCCTGGTGGCAGTCGGTTCGGCTATGACCGTTTCTAGCGGATGCGCTACCGAAGTATTGCAGGCGCCGACGTCGAGCGCCGTCGAGCTTGCCACCACCACCCTGGCGCCATCGTTGGAAGGTGCGCCTCTCGACGAACTCACTGCGGTGTTGCGCGAGGAAACCCTCGCACTGAGCGAGGCGTTGTTCGCCAGCGACACGGTGATGGCACGCACCCACCTCAGTCGTATCAACGAAGCATGGTCGTTTGCCGAGCCGCAGATTGCGGCGAAGTTTGGCGAGTTCGCCGACCAACTGATCTATGACTTGCAGCGGGTCATCGAGTTGGCGCGCAGTGCGGTCGAGCGCAATCGGCCAGCGGATGCCAGCAAGGCGACGAAATTTCTCGAGTTGGCGTTGCAGTCACTCGCCGTTGCCGGCTAGCCGCGCAAGGTCGCGTGCAACCTAGTCGCGCAACTCGGTCGGCAGGTCGCGCGTCGTCACCACGACTAGCCGTTGTGTCGAACGCGTGAGTGCGACATACAACCCACGCGGCCCGACATCGGGGTGCTCATACATCACGGTTGGCTCGACGACAATCACGGCATCCATCTCGAGGCCTTTCACCACGCCTACGGGCACGACGGTGAGCGTTGCCTCGAGCGCACTCGCCCCAGCGCGACCGTGGGCGACGCCTGCCGCGTCGAGTGCAGTCGACACCGCATCAGCCATGTCGTCGGGGCACACCACGGCAATGCGACCGCTGTCGATCGCACTAATAAGATCCTTCGCTTCGTGTGCCACTCGCGGTAACAACCCATCGGCATCGACACGCACCAAGCGAGGGGCCTCATCGGCTTGGCGCACGGCAGTGGGGGCGTTTTGCCCCGGAGCAGCTGTGGCCAGCAGTCGACCCGCGAACTCCATGATCTCACGCGGAATTCGATAGCCCACCGACAGCTCGGCTATCCGCGCGGCGCGGTCTTTGGGTAGCAGTTTCAACACGGCACTCCAGTCACTCGGCGCGAACGGCCCAGTTGCTTGGGCGATATCACCGACCACCGTCATGGCTCCCGACGAGCGGCGCGATGCCATGCGCAGCTGCATGGGCGTGAGGTCTTGCACCTCGTCGATCACGATGTGGCCGAACGTTGCAATCTCGTCCGCTTCGTCAACGACGCCGCCTTTTCGTGGTCGAGGGCCGAGCAACTCGCGGGCTTCATCGAGTAACGCAGCATCGGCATCGCTGAAGATCGCCTCATCGCGCGAAGCAGCGCGTGCACGAAACAGAGCCTCGGTCTCTTCATCGGTGAGCAGACCTTTCGTGGCGGATTTCAGTAATGCTCGCGAACCAAAGAGGTCGTGCAACAATTCGGTTGGCGCCAGCGACGGCCAAATCTGAAACATCAGACGACGAAACTCAGGAATCTCACGCAGTCGCGCCCGTGCCTCTCCGAGGCTGTACTCGGCGTCCCGCATACTCGGCATCAACATCGACACAATCTCGCCTTCGACTTTGCGGCACATGTCGTTGTGGCGCCCGCGGCGACTACGTGCCGCCTTCACCACCCGACGTGACGCCTCTGGTGTCAAACGCAGATATCCGGCGCCATAGGGCAACTCGAACGGGTTTTTCAGCATGCGTTGGCGATCGCGAATCGCCTGTTCGAGCACCTTGACCATGCGCAGGTCGCCCTTCACCCGCTTGGCAAGTGTCGAGTCGACGGCGCCAAAGCGCGCCTCAGGCACAAGGTCGGGCAGCACGACCTCGCGCACGCCCGACTCACCAAGTGACGGCAGCACGCGCTCGATGTAACGCAAGAACACCCGGTTCGGCCCGATGACGAGCACGCCCTGATCGGCGAGTGGAAACCGATAGGTGTAGAGCAGGTACGCCGCACGGTGCAGCGCCACCACGGTCTTGCCGGTTCCCGGCCCACCTTGTACGACGAGCACCCCTTTATTCGGTGCCCGGATGATGACGTCTTGTTCAGCCTGAATGGTGGCGACAATGTCGCCGAGCTGGCCGGTGCGACCCTTGCGCAACGTGGCGAGCAATGTGCTCTCGCCGCGCAACCTCGGCGCATCGAGGCCATCGTCACGACCAATGCCGAGATGCGAAGCACCGAAGAGTTCGTCTTCGATTGCGACGAGTCGCCGCTCTTCCATCATGAAGTGTCGGCGGCGAACGAGGCCCATCGGCTCGCGACCGGTGGCTCGGTAAAAAGGTTCAGCAATCGGTGCTCGCCAGTCGACGATCAACTGATTGCTCTCAGCATCTGCCACCGCAATGCGCCCGATGTGGAAGGCCTCGGTCGACTCGTCGCCACCCTGTGCGTCGGGCTCGCGTTCGCGATCGATACGGCCGAAAGCCAGTGAGGCATCACCGATATCCATCTGGTTCAACACCTGCACGAGGCGTTCGTCAAAGTAGTTGCGCTCATAGCGCTCTTGATGGGTGCCGCCCATACGGCCTTCGTTCAGATTGCGGATATTGAGTGCCCGCTGGCGGCTCTCGACGAGCGCCGCGTAGGCGCGGTCGATGTGCGCTTGTTCTGCAGGGAGATCGGGGTGCTCTCGCATTTTTGGGGTTTATGAACTCTACCGTCGCAAGATTTCGTGCACAGTTTCGCACCGTCGTGCACACCACGGGCAAGATACGTGTGGTTCCGAGTCGGCACCGCACGTGCCTGCATCATCAGCCATTGACCGACAAGGAGCCCTTCATGTCCCATCTACCCCGTGCGCACGCCGTTGTAGGTATGCGCTTCGCCGCGATTGTGCTCGTTGCTGCGAGTGTGCTCTTTGCTGCGAGTGTGCTCTTTGCGTGCTCACGCCCACCAGAGGCATTGGTCTTCAACCCACCTCTCGAGACGACTGGTGGTGCTGCAGACACCGACACCCCAACGGATCTCGGAATCGACACGAGCACCCTGACCGACGCGGTGACGAACGAGATCGAATCCATGACCGCAGACGCAATAGCGAGCGAGAACACACTGCTGAGCGACGCGAGCACTCACTTTGCTCCTCTGATGACGGCGTGGATCAACTGCTTCAACACACCAGATGACTGTCGAATCGCCAAGATCACCGCACCAGATTCACCCGAGCGCACTCGATTGACCGAGGCCGCCGCCTATTACACAGCCGAGCAACTGCGCACCAGACCCGGCGAAGGCCGCCTTGAGTGGGCCATCGAGTCTGCGCAGGCGCCGAGCAACGACTCACTGCGACTTGTGACGTGCGAATACGACACGCGCATCTTCTTCGACGTAAGCCTCGCCGACACCGAGTTGGGTGACATCATCTTTGACAGCACGGTCTGGACTCGTCGAGTCGAGTGGGGTCTGCGTCGAGTTGATGACGCTTGGCGTATCGAGTCGCGGCGCATTGATCGGCGCTCACCCGTCGAGCGTTTCTGTCAACCATGACGCGGCGTCGCTCACTCTGCACGATCGTGTTCGTGTGTGTCGCACTGCTCGTCGGTAACACGCCGACACGGGCAGTCGGTGAAGATCCCTCTGATGCCGGTGTCGATGGCGACCATATCTTCGCTGGTGTGTCGTACGCGTCATACGAGTTGTACGAGCGCTGCGAGTGGGTGCGACCGATCACCATTCACCAACAAGGTGTCAGCCCGTCGGTCATCACCCGCGAGTGGCAAGGCCTGACGTGGTCGCTGTACACCTGCCAGCGTGATGACACCTCGCAGTTCACTTGGCTTCCCAACATCAGCACCGAGGCAATTGCTGAATCGACGCACAGCGTGGTGCGCGAGCTCATACCGATGCTTACCGAGAACTTCTCTCCGACACCGCAGCGTGGTGTGGTGAAAACCCCAACATGGTTCTGGGTCAATGCCCTGCTCTGGAAACCCGTATCGGTCACAGCACGCGTGCCGACGCCACGAGGCATCCTCGCCGTCACCACTACCGCAACACCAGAGACGCTCGAGTTTTCGCCCGGTGATGGCATCGGTGACACCGTGGAGTGTGACGGGCCCGGCCTGCCGTGGACGTCACTGCTATCAGCCGTCGCGAAGTCAGACTGTCAATACGAATACGTGGTGCCATCAAGCGTGCGCAGTGGTGGAGTCTTTCGGGCACGACTCGATACCGTGTGGAAAATCACCTGGAGCACCAACTTCGGTGCGTCGGGTCAGCTGCCTGATGTTCGGCTGGGTGGAACCCACTCAATGCGCATTCGCGAACTGCAGGCAGTTGTGCGACGGTAGGTGTTCTTGCACGCCTTGGCCTGCGTCCAATCAGTCGCCACCCCGCACCAGCAAGCATGGGAGAAATTCATGCAGTCAACTCGCCATTTCGCCCTTCTATAGGTAGTGTGAACCCCACGGCGTGTCATTCCGCTCGCCTACGACAAAGAAATGAGTAATCATGCCAACCGGTACCGTCAAGTTCTTCAATGACGAGAAGGGTTTCGGATTCATCTCTCGCGATGGCGATTCGGATGTCTTCGTTCACTTCTCCAACATCGAAGGCACCGGGCGCCGCACGCTCCTCGCAGGCCAGCAGGTCGAGTTTGAACTCGGTCAGGGTCGCAAGGGCGTCGAAGCGCACAACGTCAAAGTCATCGGCTGACGTGACGCGGGGCAACGCTCCGCTTCCCTTTCTCCCGCGAACAGGTAACTGATCGTGCCCATGAACCTTGCCCGCGACCAGATCATCGTCGAACGCCGCTACGTCGCCGTCTTTGGCACCGTAAGCGACGAGTCGCTGAACCGCCTCGCCACTGCCCTGCCCGAAAATCTGCGTG
This sequence comes from Acidimicrobiia bacterium, assembly GCA_010025655.1. Lineage (GTDB taxonomy): Bacteria > Actinomycetota > Acidimicrobiia > Acidimicrobiales > Ilumatobacteraceae > F1-60-MAGs027. The sequence goes on along the minus strand of RGSV01000015.1, from coordinate 6,285 downwards.
ACACGTTTGCGCGTGCAGTCGGTTTGCGACGGGGCTCCTTTGACGACCCGGCGACACTCGCCGCCAACATTCGCGCCGGCATGGTCGCCCGAAAGTCGATTATCGACGCGGGTGTGCTGTTGTCGGAACCGTGCACCGAGTTTTTTGTCGACACGCTCGGTGAAGCAAGCGACGACCCTTCGTTTGATGACCTGCAGTCGCTGATTCCGACAGCCATTGAGAAGTTCGGGCTCGACGCCGTGCGCCTCATGGCGGTGCAATACTCAGTGGCCCTCGGAGGATTCCGACGACTCGTCAACGAAGACGAGCGATTCAAGATTCCGTCGACTGCCGCAGCGCCCGCTGCACCGGTGCGCGACGACGCCGCGCAGGAAGCCAAACGAGCGGCCCGCAAAGCACGCCGCAAACGCTAAATCGCGTCTCGGCCTTCTTCTCCTGTACGGATGCGCACGACACGCGAGACGTCGCTGATCCACACTTTGCCGTCGCCAATTTTTCCGGTACCAGCACTCTTCACGATCACTTCGACGACGCGGTCAGCAACCGCGTCTTCGACGACCAGTTCGAGCCGCACTTTGGGGATGAGATCAACCTTGTATTCCGCGCCGCGATAGGTCTCAACGTGGCCGCCTTGGCGACCAAAGCCGCGCACCTCGGTGACGGTGATTCCAGTGACATTGGCCGCCTTGAGAGCGTCTTTCACGTCGTCCAGCTTGAACGGCTTGATGATTGCGGTGATGAGTTTCATGTTGTGCTCCTTTTTGTTGATTAGTCGTGGTAGGCGGTTTCCGAGTGCAGTGCGAGATCAAGGCCGGTCAGCTCAGCTTGTTCTTCGACTCGCACCCCCATGACTACATCAAGCACTTTCATGATCACAAAGGTGAGCGTGAACGACCAGACAATTGCTGCTCCGTTGGCAAGTGCTTGTTCGGCCAGCAGGCTCAAGTCACCACCGTAGAACAGCCCTGCGCCGAACTCGGCCTCGAAGAATTTCGGGTTTGCGAAAAACCCGATGAGGAGAGAACCGACGAGACCTCCGACGAAGTGCACGCCGACGACATCCAGTGCATCGTCGTAGCGAAATTTCGTTTTGAGTCGAACCGCATAGCAACAGATCGCTCCGGCCACCAGACCGATGACAATTGGTGCAATACCCGACACGTATCCGGCTGCTGGTGTCACTGCGACAAGACCTGCGACGATGCCTGATGCCGCGCCGAGGTTGGTGGGACGACCATCACGAACCCACTCGGTGATGATCCACGCCAACCCTGCGGCAGCGCCCGCGAGGAATGTATTCATGAACGCCTGTGCTGCCTGACCATTGGCGTTCAGTGCAGATCCTGCGTTGAAACCAAACCAACCGAACCACAGAATGCCCGTGCCGATCATGACCAGCGGCATTGAGTGAGGCGGAGCCGGATCAACCTTGCGCCGGCCAAGGACGAACACTGCCGCGAGAGCAGCAATACCTGCGTTGACATGGATTGCCGTGCCACCGGCGAAGTCGAGTGATCCACGTTGTCCGAGCCAACCGCCGTATACCCACTTGAAGATTGGGACATACACGATGAACAACCACAACGGCACGAACACGGCCCATGCAGCGAACTTCATCCGCCCAGCGACCGCACCGGAGATCAGCGCGGGTGTAATGGCGGCGAACATCCCAAGAAACGCGATAGTGGCGAGAGCTCCGCCGTCACCCACTGTCGTCAGGTCACCAAGCGCGAAAGCGTCGAATCCTCCAATCCAGTCACTCTCGAAGGGAACTTGCGCCAAGGAGTAACCCGCCAGCATCCAGAGCACTGGCACAGCCAAGATGCAATAGAAGTTCATCATGAGCATGTTCAGCACGTTTCGACGGCGGTCCATGCCTCCGTAGAAGAACGCCAATCCTGGCGTCATGAACAAGACCAGTGCCGAGGAAATAAGCACCCACGTCAGACCTGCAGGTTCCATCTTTGCTCCGTTTCTTTCCAGTTCGTGGTTGTCTGGCGGAGGCGACGCTGACTCTGCTGATTGGCAAACTAAAACACGCAGATTTCGCAGGCGTTCGCAATATGTTTCGGCAGTGTTTTCTTTTCGCCTAACATTTCGTAAACGCGGCAACGGCGCCGCAACCATGAATTCAGCACATCCCCACTCCGACGATCAGGCGCTCACGTCGATCGAGTTCCGTATGCGGCAAGCCGGCGAGTGGCTGAAACTGCCCGATGGAGTCATCGAGACCCTTATCGCACCACGGCGGGTGCTCGAGGTTTCGATACCCATTCGCCGTGACGACGGCACGCGCGAGCGGTTCACCGGTTGGCGCGTGCAGCACAACATCACCCGCGGGCCTGCCAAGGGCGGCATTCGTTATCACCCCAGTGTGAGCCGCGATGAGACCGTCTCTCTCGCTGCCGCAATGTCGTTGAAGACCGCGCTTATGAACTTGCCGCTGGGCGGCGCGAAAGGCGGCGTCGCCGTTGATCCGAAGACGCTGAGCCCCGCCGAGCTCGAGCGAGTGACCCGACGCTATGTGTCGGAGATCTTCGCCTTCCTTGGGCCAGACAAAGACGTGCCCGCACCCGATGTGGGTACGAACGCACAGGTGATGGCGTGGGTCATGGACCAATACTCGATCGGCGTCGGCCACGCAGTGCCAGGTGTGGTGACGGGCAAGCCACTCGCTCTCGGCGGCTCACTCGGCCGCGACTCGGCCACCGGTCGCGGCGTCGTAGAAGCCGCGATGCTCGTGTGCCAAGCAAATGGCACGTCACTCGAAGGCAAGCGAGTGGTGATTCAAGGTTTCGGCAATGTGGGTATGTGGGCGGCACGATTGGCGGCTGGTTGGGGTGCGCGCATCGTCGGTATCGCTGATGTAGGCGGAGTGATTTCGGATCCCCGCGGGATCGACATCGATGCACTCGTGCTTGCAACACGGAACGGCTCAACATCTGTGGTCGACTGCGGCATCGGCGAGGTGTTGGCACGCGGCGCCGAACGGTCAACTGAGGTGTTCGCGTTGCCGTCTGACATCGCGATGCCGTGTGCGCTCGGCGGTGCTATCGACAAAGATGAAGCAATGACCATCACCGCCAAGTATGTGATCGAAGGTGCCAACGGCCCGTTGACGCCGGCTGCCGATGACATTCTCAACGAACGCGGCGTCATCATCGTGCCCGACATCTATGCCAATGCTGGCGGTGTCACCTGTTCGTATCTTGAACAATGCCAGAACTACGCCCATCTGCAGTGGGACGAAGACGAAGTCAACGCTTCAGTCGTCAACACCATGCGTGCGGCGTTCAAGCGGCTGCACGGTTTTGCTACCCAGAATGGGCTCACCTATCGCTCGGCGGCTTCGGTGCTCGGCGTCAAGGCGCTCGCTGATGCTCACCAGCTGCGCGGCCTGCATCCGTAACTAGGCTCAACGCGTGGCAAACGACAAGACCAAGGCGTATCTCGACGACCGTAAGCACGTATTTCACTCGTGGTCAGCCCAGGGGTTGATCGACCCGGTTGATGTCGTGCGCGCCGAGGGTTCGTATTTCTGGGATTCGAACGGCAAAAAGTTCCTCGACTTCTCCAGCCAGTTGGTGAACGTCAACATTGGTCACCAGCACCCCAAACTCGTGCAGGCGATTCAGGACTATGCCGCCAAGATGTGCACCATCGCGCCGTTTCACGCCAATGACATGCGCTCAGAGGCCGCGCGCTTGATTGCCGAAGTGGCACCGGGCGACTTGAACATGGTGTTCTTCACCAACGGTGGCGCCGAAGCAGCCGAAAACGCCGTGCGTCTCGCGAAGTTGCATACCGGCCGCCACAAGGTGCTCACGATGTATCGCTCGTATCACGGTTCGACTTCTGGTGCCATCGCACTCACCGGCGACCCGCGTCGCTGGCCGAATGAGACTGGCGCATCAGGCGCGGTGAAGTTCTGGGGGCCCTACCCGTATCGCTCAGCATTCCACTCATCAAACGAAAAAGAAGAGTGTGAGCGCGCGTTGCAGCACCTCGAAGACGTGCTGATGGTGGAAGGTCCGCACACGGTGGCAATGATCGGGCTCGAAACCGTCGTCGGCACGAATGGCATTTTGGTGCCGCCCGAGGGCTACCTGCAGGGTGTGCGTGATCTGTGCACCAAGTACGGCATCGTCATGATGTGCGACGAAGTGATGGCCGGCTTCGGCCGTTGCGGTGAGTGGTTCGCGGTCAACAAGTGGCACGTCACGCCCGACCTCATCTGTTTCGCAAAGGGTGTCAACTCGGGCTACGTGCCGCTTGGTGGCGTCGTCATCAGCCAGAAGATTGCCGACACGTTCAAAGAGCGCGTCTACCCGGGAGGCCTCACCTACATGGGCCATCCACTCGCCTGTGCTGCTGCGGTCGCGTCAATCAACATCTTCAAAGAAGAGAAGGTGCTGGAACACGTGCGCAAGATGGCAGAGAACGTCGTTGCCCCCGAACTCGACAGGTTGAAAGACAAGCACCCGTCAGTGGGCGATGTGCGTGGTCTCGGCATGTTTTGGGCGATTGAACTCGTGCGCAACCGCGAGACTCGCCAGCCCTATGTGCCGTTCAATGCCGCGGGGGCAGATGCGAAACCGATGGCAGAAATCGTCGCCTTCTGCAAGCAGCAAGGCCTCTGGCCATTCACGCACTTCAACCGCATCCACGTGGTGCCGCCGTGCACGACGAGCGAAGCCGACCTTCGCGCTGGCATCGCCATCTTGGATGAGGCGCTGAATATCGCCGACAAGCACTACGTCGGCTAACTACCGAACCCAGACGCACTCGTCAGGGCTTCGAGATTTCGATCGTGTCGTAGCGATCGCTCGACACCACCCGCACTCGAACACCGTTCGTCTCCACGAGGTCTCCTGCAGCGAGGATTGCGTCAAGTTGTTGAGGAGCGGAACAGTTGGGTGGGGTTTGCAGACCTCTCCCAGCCGGCGCGATGAGCGCCTGAAAGCCTTCACCATGACCCAACGTCATGTCGGCCGTATACACAATCACTCCACGGCGCGCCCGCCAAGTTGTTGAGCCCGTACCTGTTCCCTCACAGTCGAACTTCTCGTTTGGGCGACGCGATTCAACGACGATGAGCTTTGTCGATGAAACCGGAATCATTGCCGCCTTCACGCCATTCACCCGATCATCGATCGGAACGAGCATCACCCGCGTAGTGGTCAGGTCGGTCAACGGCTTACAGAAAATCTGCTCATCACTCAACCAGCCCATCACGAAACGCAGCCAAGCGCTGAGTGTTCGCGATGGGCCGTCTTGATTCGCCATGATGTCAAATCCAGAGAACGGCCCGCCTGGAACTTCGAATTGCCGATTCGTCGGGTTCATCCACCACTGCTGATTTTGGTCATAGAGATCGGGCAGAGGAAACATGTGGCCCATTTCGTGTGCCCAATACGACCAGAAGTTCTTCCACTGCCGCTCAAAATAGGCACCAGCAATCATGTAGTTCTCGATTCGCCCCTCGTTGGTGAGATATCCACCATTTGACCCAAACTCGCTGTGTTTGAAGCCCTGCACACCTTCTGCCATGAATGTCTGACCCTTTGGCAAGACGAACGCCACGGCTCTGACGGCACTGAAATCAAACAGCGGGTCTGCAGCAGCAAATGCGGCGTTCGCCAAGAAGTTGTCGTTACTACGCGATCTCGACATCGTGTAATCAGCAGAGGTGCCAGGCACTCTCAACCACGACTGATGCACTTTCCATTCGATTCTCACGCGGCCATCTGACACCATGTCGTACCAGTCAGAGACGAGCCTCATCTGGTCGGCCACTCTGCTGAGTACTGCAGAGTCGCCAGGAACGTCAGCGAAGTCAATTGGAATCAGTGCCAGTGTGAAGGTTCCCTTCGCTGCGAAGTTTCGTTCAATAACTGGGAATCCGGCTACGAGTTGACCATAGGTGCGCCGTTGCATGCTCTGATCACGCAAGCGACAGAGATCAGGTAGCGAACTCGCGAGAGTAGGAACCCGATACGGCTCGATCGTGGTGGTCGTCGTGGTGCTCGTAGAAGTTGTACTTGTCGTCACCGTAGAAGTGCCGGTCACCGCGCCCGACTTGGCCACGCGCTTCCACCGCAACACCTTGCCCACAGGTCGACACACATAGGTCACCCCGCCAACACTGCGGCTTGTCGCCTGTCGTGCACATCGAGTGTCAGCGATGGATGCTGTGGGTGGCTCTGACACTGCGGGCACGACCGAGGCAATCACCGCAGCGACCGACATGACTGACTGGCACACGATGCACATACAGGGCCCCTC
>RGSV01000140.1 GCA_010025655.1 Acidimicrobiia bacterium | reverse complement strand
CATCGCCATCATGCGCGGCGCGCAAGAGTTGTTCGAGTTGTTCCTCAGCGAGCGACGCGCCGTATGGGCGTCGTACTTCGTTGTCGGCGGCTCGTTCATGCTCATCGGTGCGCTCTTGATGCGTGCCCGACATTCATCCCCCGAAGAAAGCGAAACACTATGACGACGCATCCGCACCGCAACGTGATCATCATCGGCTCGGGCCCTGCCGGGCTCACCGCTGCCGTCTACACCGCGCGTGCCTCGCTGGCACCTCTTGTGATTGAGGGTGAACCGTCGTCGACGTCCGACCAACCAGGTGGTCAGTTGATGCTCACCACAGAGGTGGAGAACTTCCCGGGCTTTCCCGAGGGTGTGCAAGGCCCCGAATTGATGCAGCGCATGCGCGACCAAGCGGCGCGATTCGGCGCCGAATACCTCACCGAAAAGGCCACAAACATTGACTTTTCTTCAACTCCGAAGCGGGTGTGGGTGCGTGACGACGAATACACCGCCGACGCCGTCATCGTCAGCACCGGAGCGCGGTCGTTGATGCTGAATCTGCCCGACGAAACCCGACTGATCGGCCATGGTGTGTCAACGTGTGCCACGTGTGACGGCTTCTTCTTTCGCGGACAAGAGATCGTGGTCGTCGGCGGCGGCGACTCGGCGATCGAAGAAGCGTCGTTTCTCACCAAGTTCGCGACGAAGGTAACGATCATCCATCGTCGCGACAAGTTCCGCGCCTCAAAGATCATGCAAGAACGGGCATTCGCCAACCCAAAGATCGTCGTGCGTTGGAACTCGCAGGTCACACGACTCATCGGCGACGCAAAATTGACGGCAGTCGAAGTCACTGACACCGTAACTGGCGCCGTCGAAACATTGGCCGTAGGCGGTCTCTTCGTCGCCATCGGTCACCGACCAAACACTGACCTCTTCGCGGGTGTGCTCGACATGGATGAAACGGGGTACCTCGTTACCCAACCCGGGTCGTCACGCACGAACATCGCCGGAGTATTCGCGTGCGGTGACGTGCAAGACCACACGTATCGTCAGGCGATTACCGCCGCCGGCTCGGGATGCATGGCGGCGATTGACGCCGAACGTTGGCTCGAAGCCACGCACGCGGGCAAGTAGCGTCGTCGCTATGGCTGGAAACGTCGTCACCCTCACCGTTGCAAACTTCGATGAAACGATTCGCTCGGCGACGACGCCCGTGCTCGTCGACTTCTGGGCCGAGTGGTGCGGGCCGTGCAAGCAGATCGACCCCGTCATTCGTGACATCGCCGTCGAAAAGGCAGGTGCGCTCACCATTGCCAAACTGAACGTTGACGATGAGGGAGACGTCGCGGCGCGCTTCAGCGTGATGAGCATTCCGACGATGATTTTGTTCAAGAACGGCAGCGAAGTGCAGCGCTTCGTCGGCGCACGCGGCAAACAGGCGTTGCTCAACGACCTGGCGCCGTTCCTCGGCTAGTCGCACTCTCCACACCCATCCCCAACACCACCCACAGCGTTATCCACAGGCTGGGGATGAGGTCACCGTCCGCTTCAGGCTGAAGGTTGAGGGTTACGGAGCGCCCAGCATCAGTCGAGCGATGCGTTCGAGGTCGTCTAGGTCGGCAAACTCGACGCTCAACACCCCTCGTTTACCCGGGCTGGGTTCACTGACCGAAACCCGCGTCGAGAGTCGCTCGCCGATCACGTGCGCGAGTTCGCCCAATGCGGCATCAGGGGCAGCCTTTGCCTTTTTTAGCGACTTACGCCGAACGGGTGTACCAGAAGTGGTAAGCAAAGACTCGGTGGCCCGCACCGACAGGCCCTCACGCACCACCTGTTGGGCGAGTCGTTCGAGCACGGCTCGATCCGTCACGCCCAGCAACACCTTGGCGTGACCAGCGGTGAGTCGTTGATCGGCAATCAACTGCTGTACTGACGCGGGCAGCGTGAGTAGACGCAGCGCGTTGGTGATCGTGACACGACTTTTGCCCACGCGACTGGCGAGTTGGTCGTGCGTGAGACGAAAATCTTCGAGCAACTGTTGATAAGCGGCTGCTTCTTCGAGCGCACCGAGGTCTTCGCGGTGCAGGTTTTCGATCAACGCTTGTTCGGCTGACCCGGCGTCGTCGGTGTCACGAACAATGACGGGTACGGTCGCCAGACCTGCACGTTGCGCAGCCTTCAATCGCCGCTCACCGGCAATCAACTGATATGCCCCGGGGCGCACCGTGCGCACCAAGAGCGGCTGCAGCACACCAACCGCTCGAATTGAGTCGGCGAGTTCGCTGAGCGGTGCATCAGCAAACCGTGTGCGTGGCTGATGCGGGTTGAGTTCAATTGCCGACACCGCAATCTCCAACACTCCCCCTGTGACGGGCGGCACACCTCCACCGCTGGGGATGAGCGACCCAAGACCTTTGCCCTGTTTAAGCCCGGCCATCGACAACCTCCTTGGCAGCGGCCCGATAGGCCTGTGCTCCGACACTTGACGGATCCAACACCACGACGGGCTTCCCGAAGCTGGGCGCCTCGGCAATGCGCACCGTGCGCGGGATGACGGTGTGCAGCACTTTGGCCCCGAAATGACCGCGCACATCGGCCACCACCTCGGCCGACAGCTTGGTGCGGCTGTCGTACATCTGACAGAGAATCGTGCTTACCTGCAGAGTCGGGTTCAGGTTTTGGTTGACAAGTTCGATATTGCGCAGCAATTGGGCCAAGCCTTCCAAGGCGTAGTACTCGCACTGCACCGGCACCAGTACCTCGTGAGCGGCGGTCAGGGCGTTCACGGTCAGCAGACCCAGCGACGGCGGGCAGTCGATGAAGACGTAGGCGTAGTCCGACGCCACCCGCTCAACGGCCCGGCGCAAGCGGGTTTCGCGACCCATCGCAGGGACGAGTTCAATCTCGGCCCCCGCCAGGTCAAGGTTGGCGGGTACAACAAAGAGGTTGGCCACGCTGCTCGATTGCACGGCATCTTCGATCGGGATGTCGTGCAGCAGCACGTCGTACACGCTGTGTTCCAAGGTGCGAATATCAATGCCCAACCCCGTTGAGGCATTGCCCTGCGGGTCAAGGTCGATGACCAGTACCCGATGCCCAAGGGCGGCGATGCTGGCCGAGAGGTTGACCACCGCCGTGGTCTTGCCAACCCCACCCTTCTGGTTGGCCACGGCGAGGATGCGGGGGGTGGTCGGACTCACGACCTCACTGTACCGTGGGGCTCCCCCACGGCTACGGATAGCCCGCAGTGTTCCACGTGGAACGAGAGTGGCCAGGTGTCAATCAGCGTTCCACGTGGAACCGCACGACCGCACCACAGCGTTCGGGGACACTAACCCCCAGCCCGGAGTAGTCGAGGTGGTCCCAGCGGGTGCCCTGATCAACTGGTGGTTCGCTCACGATGACCCAACCGCCGCGACGCACGAAGCGAACGGCGGTTGCCAGTGTGTCGAGCGGTGGACCGAACCCCCGGGCTACCGCAGCATCAAACCTTCCAGTCCACCCAGGGTCGTCAACCAGGCTCGCCGTATCGGCACAGACGACCCGCACACGCGGATTCCAGCCCAGTGTTTGCACGGCGCGCGCCAGCTCGTCGGTGCGCTTTGCCCGACGGTCAACGAGCGTCACGCTCACCGTTGGGCGATCAAGAGCAACGATAAGCCCGGGTACGCCTGCCCCTGAGCCAAGATCCACCACGCGCTCGACGTCGGCCGGCAGGGCAGCTACGAACGACCGGGCGTGCTCAATGACCTCAGTAATTGGCCGAACGCCAAGCGCCCCATGGCGCTGGGCTCGGGTCAAGACGCGAACGACCCTGTCTCTTATA
>RGSV01000139.1 GCA_010025655.1 Acidimicrobiia bacterium | reverse complement strand
GAACACGCTCGCCTCGCCCACCGACGACAACGCCGGCAGGTCGACCACAATTAGCACTGCTTGGCGAGCCATCACCCGCGTTTGCAAACGTCGGGCATCACTTGCACTCAACGACGTAGGCGTCGCAACGATGAGCACCTCGAACCCTTCGACAAGGGCGGCGACGGTGGCGACCCATTCGCGGCTGGCACGCGGTGGTTGCGCCAACACGATGCGTTCGACGGCGACACCAGCTTCGATTGCTGCGGCGATGCCGAGGTTCGGCACGCCGACAACCGCCAACCATGATCCGGCACACGTCGCAGCGGCGCTCAAGGCAAGTGCGGTGCTCAACGCGGCGTCACCCGCGCACGCGACGGTGCGGCCACGCACGAGGCCGGCCTCACCAAACAGTGGGGCGAGCGGGGCGACGACGGGCAACGGGGCGCGCACCGTGGGGGTGCCGAGACGAGTTCGCAGGTCGGTGGTCACCCCCTCACCATAGCGAACAGGTGTTCGCCCCCACACGGGCCCGTTTTCTGCGGCCAGAACTTCTGCGGCCAGAAGCCGCGGCAGGTCTACTTGACGACGTGCAACAGGCCGTAGACGAGCGACTCTTCGAGCGCGCGCCACGATGCTTCGATGATGTTGGCCGACACACCGATGGTCGTCCACGTGCGGTCACCGTCGGTGGCGTCGATCAACACCCGGGTGACTGCCCCAGTTGCCGACGACGAATCGAGGATGCGCACCTTGTAGTCGGTGAGGTGCACGCGCGAAAGTTGCGGATACTTTTTGGCCAAACAGGCGCGCAGCGCCGTGTCGATGGCATTCACCGGACCATTGCCCTCGGCGGTGTGTACCTCGCGCTGGTCACCAATCCACACCTTGACGGTGGCCTCGGTAGTGAAGGTGCCATTGGTCGACTCGTCGGTGATGACGCGCATCGACTCGACGTTGAAGAACTCCTGCTGCCAGCCAGTTGCACGACGCATCAACAACTCAAGCGAGGCATCGGCCGCTTCGAAGTGGTAGCCCTCAAACTCCAGCCGCTTGAGTTCGTCGAGGATCGCGCTCAGCACTGCCCCGTCGGCCTGCAACCCGAGTTCTTCAGCTTTCATCGCGATGGTGGCACGACCGGCCATCTCTGACACGAGGAAGCGCGTGCCGTTGCCGACCAGGTCGGGTGACACGTGCTCGTACGCATCTTTCGCGCGCGCAATGGCCGACACGTGCAGTCCGGCTTTGTGAGCAAACGCCGATGCGCCGACATATGGCGCCTGCGGATTGAGCGGCCGATTCAATACCTCGGCCACGTGATTGCTCACCGCGGTGAGACGCTCAAGGTGTCCATCAGGCAGACAGGTGTATCCCATCTTCAATTGCAAGTTCGGAATGATGGTGGTCAAGTTGGTGTTGCCCGTGCGCTCACCGAGGCCGTTGAGCGTGCCCTGCACGTGCCGCACACCGGCACGCACCGCGGCGAGCGAGTTGGCCACCGCACAACCAGTGTCGTCGTGACAGTGAATACCGATGATGGCGTCATTGCCGACGTGCTTGGCGACTGCAGCAACGATCGATTCCACTTCATGTGGCAGCGAGCCACCATTGGTGTCGCACAACACAAGGTGTGTCGCACCATTGACGACTGCGGCTTCGAGCACGCGCAACGAAAACTCGGGGTTGTGCTTGTAGCCGTCGAAGAAGTGCTCCAAGTCGACCAACACCATGCGGTCGTGGCTGCCGAGATACTTCACCGAGTCAGCGACCATGGCGACTCCCTCGTCAAGCGAGGTTTGTAGAGCGGTCTCGACGTGGTAGTCCCACGACTTGGCCACGATGCACACCGCCGACGTTTCGGCGTTGATCAAGTTGCGCAGCGTGGCATCGTCGTCGACCTTGCCGGCCGGCCGACGAGTGCTGCCAAAGGCAACGAGACGCGACGTGCTGAGCTTGAGCTCACGCTTGGCGCGGGCAAAGAACTCCTCATCTTTCGGGTTGGCGCCGGGCCAACCACCCTCGATGTACTGAACACCGAGATAATCGAGTTGTTCAGCAATTCGCAACTTGTCGACGACGCTTGCCGACACGCCTTCGACTTGCATGCCGTCGCGCAACGTGGTGTCGAAGACCTCCACGTGATTGGCAGGAAGCACAAGACGGGCAGGCACGGTTCGTTCGACCCTTACTTCGCCAGCTCGCACCAGTGGGCGTACTTCTTGTCTTGCCCGCGCACCGCACGGCGATACGCCTGGCCGATGGCCATCGTCTTGGGACCTGGGCACGGGATCGGTCGGTCGTCTACTTCACGCACCGAACCCACTTCTGCGGCTGTACCGCACACGAAGATTTCTTCAGCAATGTACAAGTCGCTGCGGGCGATGTTGTCTACACGCACGTCGAAGCCGAGGTCGCGCGCGATGGTCATCACACTGTTCTGCGTGATGCCTTCGAGCGCGCCGGCCGACAATGGCGGGGTGAGAATCTTGCCGTCGCGCACGACGAAGATGTTCTCGCCGGTGCACTCGGCGACGAGACCATTTGGCGCGAGCATGATTGCTTCGTCGTAACCAGCCTTCAGGGCTTCGACCTTCGCCAACGACGAGTTCACGTAGTTGCCAACCGTCTTGGCAGCCGGCGGCATGATGTTGTGGTCGTGGCGAGTCCACGACGAGATTTTTGCGCGCACGCCCTTTTCCAATGCATCATCACCGAGGAACGCACCCCACGGCCAGCACGCGATGGCGACGTCGACCTTGCACGGCAATGTGTTGAGACCCATCTCGCCGTAGCCGTAATATGCGAGTGGTCGCACGTAACACGACGCGAGACCCGTCGAGCGAACGGTCTCTTTGGTTGCGGCGACGAGTTCCTCGACCGAATACGGCATCGGCATGCCGAGAATCTTGGCCGAATTGTGCAGACGCTTGATGTGATCGGTGAGCCGGAAGATGGCCGGACCCTTGTCGGTTTCGTAGGCGCGAATGCCCTCGAATGTGCCGGTGCCGTAGTGCAAGGTGTGGGTGAGCACGTGCACCTTGGCGTCGGCCCAGTCAACGAGCGAGCCGTTCATCCAGATCTTTGGCGTCGTGGTGATCGGCATCCGAGCCTCCTGCGGTGCTTTTGACGCTATCTGTGGGGGTCTGCAGGTCGCCGCGGTGAACGCCTCGAAGCCGAGGTCAGCGCTGCAGACGGCGGCAGATTTCGTCGCCGACCGCGATCGTCGAGCCCGACGGCGCATCAGCACACGCGGCGCGAATCGCATCGCCAGCGTGCTGCTCGCCGAGATGATCGAGCATCAACGCCGCCGACAAGATCGCCGCAACGGGGTTGGCCACACCTTTGCCGGCGATGTCGGGGGCCGAGCCGTGCACGGGCTCAAAGAGTGACGGACCGGTGCGCGCGGGGTTCAAGTTGGCCGACGAGGCCAGCCCGATGCCACCGCTCACTGCCCCGCCCAAGTCGGTGAGGATGTCGCCGAACAAGTTGTCGGTGACAATCACGTCGTAGCGGTGTGGATCTTGCACGAAATAGATGCATGCGGCATCAACGTGGTTGTACGCCGTGCCAACGGCGGGAAACTCGGCGGCGACTGCGTCGAAGGTGCGCTGCCACAGGTCTCCGGCAAACGTGAGCACGTTGGTCTTGTGCACGAGCGTCACGTGCCTGCGCGGTCGCTTGCTCGCCAATTCGAATGCATACCGAATGCATCGCTCGACCCCGTGGCGAGTGTTCACACTGCCCTGCGTTGCGACCTCGTGCGCCGTGCCTTTTCGCAACACGCCGCCCTCGCCGACGTAAGGACCTTCGGTGTTCTCGCGAATCACCACGAAGTCGTGCGGCTTGCTGTGCCCCGGCGCA
>RGSV01000138.1 GCA_010025655.1 Acidimicrobiia bacterium | reverse complement strand
TCATCGAGACCCTCATAGCACTGGAGACGAATAAGCCGCGCGCCGGTAAGTTCGGCGACACTCTTGGCCAATTGTGTTTTGCCAGTACCGGCGGGACCCTCAATCAGCACAGGCTTGCCGAGTCGTTGCGCGAGATACACCACGCCCGCGATGCCGTCATCAGCGAGGTAGTTGACGCCCTTCAGGCCGCTGCGCACCTGTTCGACTGAAGCGAAGCCTGTTGATACGCCCTTTGCTGTAGTTGCCACTCGCGCAAGGCTACTCGCGACGCTGAATAGCCTGAGAGTCGTGGCGAAGCGCAAGTCCACCCATCGCAAGACCACCGTCGCAGCGCCCAAGGTGCGTCAGCGTGCCGTTCGCCGTAAGCCCAACATCGCAGAAATCCTGATGATCACCCTCGAACTGCTCGAACGCGATGGCGAATCTGGTTTTCGTCTCGAAGATTTGATGCAGCGCACGGGCATCTCGAAGAGTTCGATCTACCTGCATTTTGGTGATCGCGACGGTCTGTTGGCAGCGGCCTTCAGCAAAAAGTTCTCCGAGATCGTGCAAGAAAGCCTCTCCGGACTCGAACTGCTGCTCAACAACGTGAGTGACCCTCGTTCGATGCGTGACGCCCTGCAAGCGGCAACCGCGTTCGTGACCAGTCCAGATCGGTTCAAGAACCGCCTCGACCGCGCCGTCATCATCGCCGGCACTCGTGGCCGAGCCGCCTTTGCAGACGAGTTGGCAAAGGCCCAGACGGCACTCACCGACCGCATGATGATGCTGCTGTTAGACGCGCAAGAGCGCGGTCTTGTGCGGCTTCGTCATTCGCCACGCACCGTGGCGCAGATGATTCAGGCTGTCACCTTCGGCCGTATCGTCGCCGAACTCGAACAGCACCCGTCGCCCGAGTCAGTTCAGTCGTGGATCAGCATGGTCACTGAGCTGCTTGACAACCTCTTGTTCGACGGCTTGCTCGATGGCTGATCGCTCGCTTGCGGCGAGCAATATGGGCGTCGCCCTCGGCACACTCGCCTCACGCGTCACTGGCCTGTTGCGCCTGGTGGTGTTTGCCGCCGTCATAGGCCAAACAGCACTCGCCGACGCTTTTGATGTCGGCAACAATGCGCCGAACGTGGTTTTCGAACTACTGCTCGGGGGCACGCTCACCGCAGCACTCGTGCCGCTATTCGTGCAGCATCAACAACGTAACGATCGCGAGGCGACTGCCGCTGTCTTCGGAGCCGCACTGCTCGGTGCGATCGTCATCACGGCCGTTGCAATCATTGCCGCACCGTTGATCTTTCGCGTGTATGCGTTGTCTCCTGCCGGCGATGCCGATTCCTTCTACCGTGTGGGCACGGCACTGACACGAGTGTTCCTCGTTCAGATTTTTTTCTATGCGCTCAATGCCCTGGTCGCCGCATTGCTCAACGCTCGTGACAAGTTCTTTGCTGCCGCCTGGGCCCCAGTCGCATCAAACATGGTCGCAATCGCGGCTCTTGTTGCCATCTGGCGTGCCCACACGGGTGGAGTCGTCGATCTTGCCGATGCCGATGTCGGGTCGTCGATCTTCTGGTGGTTCTCGCTCGGACCAACCCTCGGCATCGCCCTCATGGCAGCCGTGGTGCTCGCGGCGGGTATACGAAGTGGCGCGGTTCCATCGCCGAGACTAAAGCTTCGAAACCCAGCGGTTCGCCAACTGCTGGCGCTCTCGGGTTGGGCGATCGGCTACATCGCAGCGAATCAGGTGGCACTCGTCGTGGTGAAGAACCTCGCCCAGCCCGGTTCAGGTCAACTCGACGCTTACGCCAAAGCCATGACCATCTTCCAGCTGCCGCACGGGCTGCTGGCCGTCACCATCGCCACCACGACGACGCCGTTGCTTGCGCGCGCCGTTGCCGACCACGACGCCGCCGCATTTGCCCAACGCTTTGCGTCAGGCGCGCGCACCACGTTGTTGCTTACCCTGCCGTGCTCGTTGATTCTCTTTGTCTTTGCCCAGCCAATCGTGCGACTCTTGCTCGGTTGGGGCGCGTTCAGCGAAGCCGCAGTCACCCGAACCGCCGAAGCACTTGCTGGTCTGAGCATTGGGTTAGTTGGCTTTTCGCTATATCTCTTCGTGCTACGCGGCTTCTATAGCCACGGCGACACGCGGACGCCCTTTTTTATCAACGTATTCGAGAATGCGGTCAACATTGTGTTGGCCTTCGCCCTTGTCGATCGCTACGGAGTGCACGGTTTAGGGCTTGCATTCGCCGTCGCCTATCTCGTGTCGGCCGTCGTTGCGGTTGCCCTGCTGCGGAGCAGGCACGGCACACCAGGGCTCTTTGACTTGCTGCGCGCGCGAACCTAATCCACGTCGCCGGCGTCGCCCCAGAGGCTCCGCATTAAGCGCCCGCCCGCCCGACTACAACACGATTAAGTCGTCGCGGTGCACCACTTCGTGATTCACGCCGTCGGGCAACTCAGCAGACTTCTTGCCAGCGCCAGCCCGAGCCTGCATCGCGTTCACACCCACCAAACCTCGCGCAAACACGTCGCCATTACGAGTTGCAACCTCGACCGTTTCACCAGCCTCGAAGTCTCCTCGCACCTCGACAACCCCGGCATGCAACAGCGAGACCCCACGCGTGGTGAGGGCTGAATGTGCGCCGTCGTCGACCAGCACGGTGCCTCCAAGCTGGGCGGCAAAGGCAATCCACAATTTGCGGGCCGTCAAGCGTCGGTCGTGAGCAACAAAGGTGGTGCCTACCGACACCGACTCGCTTGCGGCGTCGAGCAAGACGTTCGACGCACTGGCACGAGCGATCACGGTGCGCACGCCAGACCAACTCGCGATGCGGGCTGCTGCCAACTTCGACGCCATGCCCCCACTACCGCGCTCGCCTGCCGACTCCCCTGCGCGCACGCTGAGCAACTCATCGTCAGCCTCGACACGCTGCACGAGGCGTGCGCTGGCATCGCGTTGCGGGTCAGCGGTGTAGAGGCCGTCAATATCGGTCAGCAGCACCAACACATCTGCGCCAAGGCTGTGAGCGACGAGGGCAGAAATTCGATCGTTGTCGCCGTAGCGAATCTCGTCGCTTGCAATCGCATCGTTTTCGTTGATGATCGGCACACAGCCGAGGCCGAGCAAACGCTCTAATGTCTCGCGAGCATGCAGATATTGCGTGCGATCGACGAAGTCATTCGGCACCAACAACACCTGTGCCCCGACCAAGCCATGGCGCTCGAGTGCTGCGTTGTACACGCTCATGAGACGGCTTTGACCAACTGCCGAAAGTGCCTGCAGCGTGAGGGTGTCGGTCGGCCGCTGCGATAACCCGAGTGCCGCGACCCCACCCGCTACTGCGCCGCTCGTAACAACGATCACTTCGTGACCGGCAACCCGCAGCTGCGCAACCTGGTCGCAGAGCGCCTGCACCATCGTGGTGTCGATTTCCCCAGATGCCGTCGTCACCGACGATGTGCCGATCTTGGCAACGATTCTCATCGCAGGCGACCTACCACGTAACAGCCACCTCTCCGGCTCATCTGCCCACCTCGGCGGTGTACACAAATGAGAACTCTTTGATGTGAATCGTCGCGCCATCCTGAGCCCCAGCGCGTGCCAGCAGCCGCGGCACCCCGAGCCCAGTCAAGCGATCGTCGATGTAGTTGAGCGCGTCAGGCGACGTCACGTCATTCAGTGCCACTGTCCTCTCGACCGAACGACCGTGCAGTCGAAATTCATTGTCGCCCACCTTCTCGACGCGGGTGCCCTCTGGCTCAGGGCGAATCGTGATCTCGCTGTCGTCGATCACATACGAGGCACGGGCCTCTTGCACGATCTGCGCCAATTCACCGACGAGTTCTCGCACTCCCGACCCCGTCACCGCTGAAATGACGTGCCTGCCGCTTG
>RGSV01000137.1 GCA_010025655.1 Acidimicrobiia bacterium | reverse complement strand
CTGCGTGCTCAGCGAGATGAATTGCAGCGTGAAGAAGATGCGGTGTCGTTCGTGCGCCGCCTCGCCCAAGGTCGTCTCGACATTGCGCGCGAAGAACAGCGTCGTCGTGCGGCAGGTGAGCCGTTACCAAGCGATGTGACGGGGGGAATCGCCCGTGTCTTTGCCCAGGAGCACGGTTCTGGTTCGAATCGTCCGCCACGCGACACGCAACCGCCTGACGATCACCAGCTCTTGCGCGAACTCGAGGCGCTCTGTGTTGAAGTTGGGTTCGGATCACTGCGCGAACTTGATGATGCCGAGCTTGCCACGTGTTGCCAGCGCGTTGCCGAGTTCGAATCACAGGTGTCGACGCTGCGCAAGCAACTGTTCGCCGATATTGACTCGCTCTCAAAAGAACTCGTGCGTCGCTATCGCACGTCAACTTCGAGCGTCGACACGTTGCTCGACGGACGCTGACCGACACTCACCACAGACGATGCCGAGCCGCAAGCGCCCCGACCTTGGTGCGTTCATTCGCCAACAACGCGAGATTGCACAACAGTCGATTCGCGACCTGGCGAAACGAGCCGGAGTTTCTAACCCGTACCTCTCGCAGATTGAGCGCGGCTTGCGCAAACCTTCAGCCGACATCCTCCAGCAGATTGCTCGCGCGCTTGAGATCTCTGCCGAGTCGTTGTACGAGCGGGCGGGCATGCTCGACCCGAAAGACGCCGCACCCAACGCGGTGATTGACGCCATCGCCAATGATCCGGCGCTCGACGCCGACCAAAAGGCGGCGATGCTGGCGATTTACCGCAGTTTCGTGGCAGGCGACACCGACTCGTAAAGACTCACCCCTGCGCCGATAGGTTCAGGTTTCCCATGGCCGTGCCCCCACGCCAGCGAGTAGCCGTGCTCTCGCTGCACACCTCACCACTGGTGCAACCAGGTGTCGGTGATGGCGGCGGAATGAACGTGTATGTGCGCGAACTCACGTCGTCGCTCGCGCGCATGGGCGTGGAGTGCACGACCTACACCCGTGCGTGGAAGCCGGGCTTGCCCGACGAACTCGAGATCGAACCAAATCATCGACTCGTGCACGTGCGCGCCGGTGACTATGACATGCCCAAAGACGAATTGCTCAGTGTCGTACCCGAGTTCACCGATACGGTCGCCCACCTCTTGCGTACGCATTCACCAGCACAGGTGATTCATGCCAACTACTGGTTGTCGGGCCTGGCCGGCCACCACCTCAAGCACGATTTGAACCTGCCGCTCATTACTACGTTCCACACATTGGCGCGGGTCAAGGGAATGCACGGCGACGCCGAGTCGCGTGAGCGCGAAGCCATTGAGGCATCAATCATCGGCTGCAGCGACGCCGTGTTTGTGTCGTGCGAAGAAGAACGTCGGCAGTTCCGCAACGTCTACGGTGCGTCACCGGGAACGGTTGAAGTGATTACGCCAGGTGTCGACCGGGCATTTTTCTCACCGGGCAGTCGTGCAGGTGCGCGTAGCGCCTTAGGGCTCGGCGATTACCCCGTGTTGCTTTTCGTCGGCCGCATTCAGCCACTCAAAGGTGTCGATGTTGCTATTGAAACCTTGGCGCGGTTGCCGCAGCGCGATGCAAGGCTGCTCGTCGTTGGTGGCGCGAGTGGTCGCGACGGCGAAAGTGAACTCACCCGCGTGCTCGCTCTGGCTGATCAACTTGGAGTGTCGGCACGCGTGCAGTTCATCGAGCCTCAGCCGCACCATTTGCTCTCGAGCTACTACCGCGCTGCCGATGTTGTGTTGGTGCCGTCGCGCAGCGAAAGTTTTGGTCTCGTTGCACTCGAGGCGTCGGCCTGCGGCACACCCGTGGTGGCAACCGCAGTTGGCGGTTTATTGTCGCTGGTCGACGAGGGAGTCAACGGTTTTCTGGTGCCGGGTCGTGATGTTGAAACCTTTGCACGACGCACCGCTGAGATTCTCGCGAACCCGTTGCTAGCGGCTCGCATGAGTGACGCAGCTGTCGCGCGTAGCGAGCGATACTCGTGGCGTCAAGCCGCCCAACGCATGCGTCGAGTCGTTTCAGAGTTTGCAGTGCGCGACCTCGTCTCGTGCAGCTGAACGCTCAATGAGCGACCTGTTCGACGACTCACAACGCGCCACGCTCGAGCGGCGCATCGACGAATGGCTCGCAACGGTGCACCACCAGCATCCGAATACTGTCGCAGCCTTCAAATCGCCCGATGATGACCGCCGCTGGATGGTGCGACTGCGCGGTGAGGCGAAAGAATTTTCAACTATCTGGCTGCAACTCGGTCAGCGCACCCTGCGATACGAGACCTACGTGATGCCATATCCCGATGAAAACGTCGGCGAAGTACTCGATGCATTGTTGCGTCGCAACGAACGCCTGGTTGGCGCCCACTACGCACTGGGCGCAGAGAACGCCGTCTATCTGATGGGCGAGCTATTGCTGTCAACGGTGAGTGACGACGAGCTTGATCGGGTCATCGGCACACTCTTTGCCACGGTCGAGGCGCACTTCACTGGTTTGGTGCAACGCGCCTTCGCCAGTCGCTTCGGCGTCGCTCAGTAGCCTTCGCGTCGTGGGGCACGACACGACGGTCGCCGTCATTGGTGGCGGCAACATGGGTGCCGCACTCGTCGGTGGGCTGTTGCGCGGGGGAGTCGCCCCATCTGACGTCATCATCGTCGAGACGCTTACCTCGCGGCGCGGTGAACTTACAGCGCAGTTTCCTGGTGTGCAGGTCGTTGCAGAAGTACCTCGAGTAGGTGCAGTGATCGTGGCAGTCAAACCCGCCGATGTTCATGCCGCATGTGTGGCAGCCAAGGCAGCGGGTGCCACACGCTTGTTGTCGATTGCCGCCGGGGTCACCATTGCGTCGCTTGAAGCATCGAGTGGTTCCGCAATGCGCGTGGTGCGCGCGATGCCCAACACCCCGGCCGTGGTTGGTCTCGCGGCCACGGCGATGGTGGCGTCTGCGCGGGCAGATGCCGACGTTCGCGATTGGGCGCGGCAGATACTCGAGTCGGTTGGCATCGTTGTCGAGGTCGACGAAGCGATGCTTGATGCGTTCACGGGGCTTGTGGGCTCGGGCCCCGCCTACCTTTTTTATGTCGCAGAAGCGTTGACCGATGCTGCGCAGGCAGCGGGGTTTGATGCCGACACCAGCGCCAAGTTGATCGCCCAACTTTTTGCGGGTTCTAGCGCATTGTTGGCACGCGAGCCACACGCAGCCAAAGAATTGCGCGCACGCGTGACATCGCCCAACGGCACAACTGCTGCAGGCGTTGCAGTGCTTGACCGCGAACGCGTGCGAGACGCTATCGTGGCGGCAGTGCTTGCTGCACGCAAGCGCAGCACCGAGTTGGGCGCCTCGTGACGCTCGGTGATGGGGCGACAAGATTCCGAAAGAATCCTGTTGCAAATCGCGTTGTGGTGCGTAAAGTAAGAAACACAAATTCACCGGACGGCTCGCCGTTCCGGGAGTCGCACCTGTAACAAGGTTGCGCCGTATGGGTCGGTGCCGTCGGGGGGTTGGCACCGGCCCTTACGTTTTTTACCGTCGAGTGCGCAGCGTCCTCGTCGGGTGCGTAGCGTGACCGCATCGTGAACGCCCAGCGCTATGACACCATCTCGTTTCTTTCCGACTATGGCACTCGCGACGAGTTCGTTGGCATCGTAAAGAGCGTGATTGCAGACCTCGCGCCACACGCGCGAGTGATCCAAGTCGTCGATCAGCGGTTTGGAAAGCGCGCGACTTGCCCGCACGACACCGACGACGAAGCGGCGAAAGCGCGGAAGGAACGCAAGCGGCAGCGTGTCGTCGAGACGGTCGAAGCCTTTGCCGGGGGCAAAAGTGCGGGGCTTCTCACTTACAAAGCTGTCGAGGAAGCGTTGGAGGGCAAGC
>RGSV01000136.1 GCA_010025655.1 Acidimicrobiia bacterium | reverse complement strand
TGGCGAGCAGACCTTCGGCGTAGGTCGAACGAAGCTTTTCAACCTCGCGATACTCAAGCAGCGGAGTGATGAACTTCGGCCATTCATCGCGCAGTTTCTCCAACGTGGCGGCATCGGTGCTCATCTGGCCGGTCTTCTTGCCACCTTTGGTCTTCTTGCCTGGCGACAACTGCTTCTCGACGAACAGCAACTTCGAGAGCTGTTGCGGCGAGTTGACATTGATCTCGCGCCCAGCTTCGGCGTGCAGAATCGCTACCAGGGCCTGACTGCGGGCCCGCAACTCGGCTTCAAGTTCGCTGAGCCGTGCGCGATCGACCCCGATGCCGCGGTGCTCCATCTTGGCGAGTACGCGCACGAGTGGCAGTTCGGCGTCGAGATACAACTTCATCACCTTGCCATCCGTGAGTGCGTTACGCAGTGGTTCTTCAGCGAGCACCGCCACACTCGCGGCAACGGCGGCGTCACGGCTGGCTGTTTCATCGGGTACGGCGTCGAAATCGAGTTGACCTTCAGGTGCCGAAGTGCCTGCATTCGAATCGGTGACGTCGCATCCGAGCCATCGCCGTGCCACATGACTGGCGTCGTATGCCCCAGCATCGGCGTCAACGAGATAGGCAGCGATCGCAGTGTCAAATCGCAGTGACGCGATGTCAATGCCCACGCCGAGCAATGAGCGCAGCAGATTGCGACCGTCGTGTGCGACGAAGTGCTGGCCAGCGGCGAGAGCATCGGCGACCTTGCCGGTCACGAGCTTCATGCCGATCTCGGTCGCAGTCGCATTCGACGAGTAGGTCGACGATGCGGCTGCGACGACGAGCGCGACCAGCGGGCTACGACCTGCGTCACCCGCCCATACGCCTGCGAGGCCGCGCGATGAACTGCCGTCGCCGAGCGCGCGCAGAGCCTCGCTCGCTGTGGCCGCACTCACGAGGTCGACGTTGAGCGCCCCAACCGCGGCAGCACCTGCGCCAAGGGGCGCTCCTCCTGATGACTCACCCGTGCTCGCACCGCCACCGAAGCGTGCAACAAAGAACGCCCAGCGCTGCCCCATCGTCGAGAACTCGAGCCGACCGAACAACGCCTTCAACGCCTCGGCATTCGGTGTGGGCACCCACGTTCGTGCATCAGTCGCAACCGGAACATCAGCGCGCAGCCTCATGAGCCCGGCATTACGCAACACGCGTTCACGCGACTCATGCAGCGACGCACGCAACTTTGGCGTTTGTTCGTCGGCGTGATCAAAGACCGACGCGAGCGAGCCGTACTGAGTGATGAGTTTCGCCGCCGTCTTCTCGCCTACACCGGGCACACCGTCGAGGTTGTCGCTTGGGTCGCCACGCAAGGCCGCATAGTCGGGATACTGCGCGGGGGTCACGCCAGTGCGCTCTTTGATTCCCGCTTCGTCATATAACGCATAGTCACTGACACCGCGCTTGTTGTAGAGCACCCGCACGTCGGGGTCTTTCACCAATTGATACGAGTCGCGGTCACCCGTAACGATGATGAGCTCGTTGTCAGCGATGTTGGCGGCGATCGTCGCAATAATGTCGTCGCCCTCGAACCCGGCGCACTCCAGCGTCGTTACACCAGCAGCAGCGAGCAACTCCTTTACCGTGTCAAGCTGCGCATAGAGCGTGTCGGGCTGCTTCTCGCGTTGTGCTTTGTACTCGGGGGCCGCTTCGTGGCGAAACGTCTTCTCCTTTCGATCGAATACGACGACGACGGCGTCGGGCGAATGATCGCGCAGCAGCGTGGCGAACATCGAACAGAAACCGAAGACGGCGTTGGTGACTTCACCACGTGCCGTGGTCATCGTGTCGGGGAGCGCGAAGAACGCCCGATAGACGAGCGAGTTGCCGTCGAGGGCCATCACTTTCATGAGGCCGGAACGATGTCACCCTTCAAGATCGACTCTGCCACCGCGCGCATCGTGCTGCGACCACTCATGGCACTGCGCTGTATGAACTGAAACGCCTCGGCTTCTTTCATGCCGTGTTGGTCGGCCAGCAGGCCCTTGGCGCGATCGAGCACCTTGCGCACCTCGAGTCGTTCTTGCAGCTCGCCCACCTCGGCGACGAGAGCCCGAGTCTCGGCAAAGCGCGCCGACGCCAACTCAATCGCAGGAACCAAGTCGCTCTTTTGAAACGGTTTCACGAGATACGCCAGTGCACCGGCATCGCGCGCCTGCTCGACGATCTCGCGCTGGCTGAAGGCGGTCAACATCAAGACTGCGCTGTTGCCCTGCGCGCAGATCTGCTTGGCGGCTTCGATGCCATCCATTCCGGGCATCTTCACATCAAGAATCACCACATCGGGTTTCAGTTGTTCGGCTAGTACCACGGCCTGGTCTCCGCGACCGGCTTCTCCGACGACGACGTAACCCTCTTCCTCGAGCAGCTCACGCAAATCGAGACGAATGATGGCTTCGTCCTCGGCAATGACGATGGTGGTCACGGAAGAACTCTACGACGCGGTGTTGCCCTGCAACCGATCGAGCAATTCGTCTTGTTCGCGCTCACGTTGGGCGATCTGCGCTTCAAGATGTGCCAGATGTCGCCCGAGGGCGGTGGAATGCGACTTGGCTTCGCGGAATGTTGCCTCGGCGAGCGGCGTCTCTGACACGAGGGCTCGCAATTCGGCGTCTGATGCGTCATCGTTCATCACATCAAGTTGCGCGCGGGTGATCTGCAGATCTTCGCGCAGTTCACGCAACGTGGCTGTGCAGCGGCGCAATCGGAGCGAAACGATGCGATCCGAGATACCCGCCGGTAACTGCACGGTCATTGGATTCTTCAGCCTACGACCGTGTCGCGAACGGCTCTTGTTCGCAGTCGTTGTGGTGCCCGAGGTGGGAGTCGAACCCACACGCCCTTACCAGGCAACGGATTTTGAGTCCGTCGCGTCTGCCATTTCGCCACTCGGGCACTGCGTGCAGAAAGGCTACTGCCGACGACGGCGCTACTTTCTCGTAGTCTCGTGCGCGGGAGGTTGACGGTTGCTCGCGTTCTTGTTTCCTGGTCAAGGCTCGCAACGACCTGGCATGGGTCGTCCGTGGGTCGGTCACGAAAGTTGGGAACTCGTCGATGAAGCATCGGCAATCACCGGCCGCGACGTCGGCGCTCTCTTGCTCGATGCTGATGCCGACACGCTGAAAGACACCCGCAACGCCCAGCTCACCACGTTTGTGAGCAGCCTCATGGTGCTCGACGCAGTCGAACGTCTCGGCGTCGAACCAAGTTTCTGCGCGGGCCACAGCCTCGGCGAGTACACCGCCCTCACCGCCAACGGTGCACTCGGCTATGACGACGGTGTGCGCCTCGTGCTCGAACGTGGTGACGCAATGCACCAAGCAGGTCTCGAGTCTCCAGGTGCGATGTCGGCGGTGCTCGGCCTCGACGACGATCTCGTTGAAGTTGCGTGCCGGCGCGCCGACGACCAAGTGTGGGTCGCCAACTTCAATGCGCCAGGGCAAGTGGTGATTGCGGGCTCGCCGAGCGGCATCGAGAAGGCCAGCAGTCACGCGAAAGAACTCGGCGCGAAGCGCGTGATGTCGCTGCCGGTGTCGGGCGCCTTCCATACTCCGTTCATGACCGCGGCGCGTGATCGCCTGCGGGCGGCAATCTCTGCAGCCAAGCCGCGCGACTCCGACGTGCCGATCGTCTCCAACGTCGACGCACTCAGCCATCAACGAGGCGACGAGTGGTCGTCGCTGTTGTCGGCACAGTTGTGCAGCCCCGTGCGTTGGAAACACTGCCTGCTCGAGTTGTCGCGGCTCGGTGTTGCGGGCTTCGTCGAGCTCGGACCAGGCGGCGTGCTTACCGGCATGGTCAAGCGAACGATCGACGGCTCGCGTTCACTCAGCGTGTCGACACCCGACGAACTTGATCAGCTGCTCACGTTCGTGTCGTCGGTGAGCCCTCCCAAGGCACCC
>RGSV01000135.1 GCA_010025655.1 Acidimicrobiia bacterium | reverse complement strand
CTCGCCGCGCAGCGCTGCGACGAGGGCGCTGACGTCGGTGATCTCGCGACGCTTCACTCGCTCGCGCAACGAATCGAGCAACGAGGCGGCGACCTTAACGCCGAGGTCGGCGCGCAACATGGCTTCTTCGAGCTCATCCCACGTTGCTTGATCGATGGCGCTGCGGCGCAGCACGCCCGCGGTGGCGGTGGCGAACACGCCGCGTGCACGAGCGAGGCGATCGCGAAACGACGGCGGGGCTGCAGGCGCGACTGGCGCAGCGGCGGCAGGCGCGACAGGGGCAGGCGATGCGACGGGCGAGGGCGGCGCGACTAGCGGCGCAAGACGCGGGCGGCGCGAGCGCAACGCGAAGACCGCACCACCGCCAACCACCACTGCCGCAACGGCGGCAATGAGAACCCAGGTGTCGTTCACGCCGATTGCGCGGCGACTCGCTCGACCACCACGCGCGACGAACCACCCGGCTGAATCGTGACGCCGAGCAGGCTGTCACCAGCCTCCATCGTGCGCTTTTGGTGACTGACGATCAACAGCTGTGCCTCTTGACGAAACTCGGCGATGAGCCCCAAGAACCTGTGCAGGTTCACGTCGTCAAGCGCGGCCTCAACTTCGTCCATGACGTAGAACGGCGACGGTCGACTGCGGAAGACCGCGAACAAGAACGCGAGTGCAGTGAGCGCGCGTTCACCACCAGAAAGCAGCGACAGCTTCTTGATGTTCTTGCCGCCCGGCTTGGCTTCAACTTCGATGCCGGTGTTCAAGAGGTCGTCGGGCATCGTCAGCACGAGGCGACCGTTGCCACCCGGGAAGAGGGATGCAAACAACTTGGCGAAATTGTCGCGCACGTCGGCGTAGGCCGAAGCAAACATTTGCTGAATCTCGAGATCCACCTGCTTGATTACCTTCACCAACTCGCGTCGCGACGTCTTCACGTCTTC
Source organism: Acidimicrobiia bacterium (assembly GCA_010025655.1). GTDB lineage: Bacteria > Actinomycetota > Acidimicrobiia > Acidimicrobiales > Ilumatobacteraceae > F1-60-MAGs027. Next base: position 3,022 of record RGSV01000135.1, on the reverse strand, counting down.
GAGTTGTTCTTCGAGGAAGCTGTTGCGCTGCTGCAACGCTTCGAACTCTTGGAGTGCGAGTGGATTGATCGGCCCCATGATGCGCAGCTCGCGCTCAAGTTCGCGAATCTTCAACACTGGCGTCATACCTTCAGGCAGCTCAGGTGCGGGAGTATCAATCGCGACCTGCGGCTCAACCTCGAGTTCGCGACGCAGGGTGTCGATGGCCGCCTCGAGGCGAACTCGCACTTCGCTTTGTTCAACTTCGATGCGGCGGTTGAGCTCACGGCGTTCTTCGAGTGACTTTTCGTTGGTGCTGCGCTCTTTGCGGGCCTCGTCGAGTCGACGACTGATGTCGCGCATCTCAGCGCTTTGGCGGGCGCGCAACTCATGCAGATCGCGCTGACGACCGTTGAGCACGTTGACGATGCGTTCGACTTGCTTCATTGCGTCAGACAACTCGATCAGCTGCTGCTCGATACGCCGACTGCGACTGGCAGCGTCGCGACGCTCGGGCGAGTCACCACCAAGACGACCTTCGATGTCGCGCAGGCGGTCACGCAAGATCGTCTCGCGCTGGGTGAGACCAGCAACTTCAATCTCGTGCTCTTGGGCGCGGCCTCGTTCTTCTTCTGCGCGAGTGGCACCCTGCGCTTCGGCACCGCGGGCAGCGGCAAGACCCGTGCGTGCATCGTTGAGAGCAAGCTCTGCCGACACCAGCCGTGCCGCTGCGCTCTCGGCGGCCTGCCTCGCACCAGCGAGGGCTTCGGTGCTGGCCTGGGCAAGGCCAACCCTTAAGGCCGTGGCCGACAGTCGGTCGCCATCACGGGTAACTGCGATCACTGCCGAGTCGCGCAACACGGCGTCAACTGCCGCATCAAAGCTGCTTGCCAGCGTCACGCGCGAAAGCAGAACGTCGAGCAACGAGTTGACCGAAGCTTCATGCATTCCTGACTTGGCACGCACATGGGCACGCAGCTCGCCGGCTTTTACCCCAGCGGCCGACATTGCACCGAGGGCGAGCACAGCACCGGGGCTCTTCGTCGAGCGCAATGACGCGAGGGCGGCGCGCGCACCAGCCACGTCGCTCATCACCACCGCCGACAGCGATTCGCCCAACGCGGCTTGCACTGCAACGCGCCAGTCATCGTCGATGTCGACAAGTTCGAGCAATGTGCCGACACTGCCCACAGCTTCACTCAGCGTCTTTGCACTGAGTGCTTGGGCATCGATCGTTGCCTGAAACGCCTCGACTCGTGCCGCGCTGGCAGCCGCAGAGCTTGACGCTGCAGCGTGTGCACTGATCGCATCATCGAGACGAGCTTGGGCAGTGGCAGTTGCAGTTTGCAACGCTGCGAGTTCTTCTGCGGCGCTGCCACCGACATACATTCCACCTGCATCGCGCAGCTGCTGCGCAACTTCTTCGAGTTGCTGACGAACCTCGGCGGCTTCACCTTCGAGTTGGGCGACAACCCCAGAGTCCATCATCTGGCCGCGCTCACGTTCGACCGAGCGACGGCGCTCTGCTACGACTTGCACAAGACCGCGGGCGCGACCGCGCAAATTCTCGACTCGGGCGAGTTCGTCGTTGATGGTGCTGTCTCCGCGCGCAGTCAGTTGCGCTTCGTCTGACATCACCGCCGCATCAAGTGCCGACAGTCGGGCCCGCAGCGCATTTTCTGATTCGTCACCGCGCGCTTTGTCGTTGGCGAGTGCCTGTGTGCGAGCCTGCAAAGCAGCAATGTCGCGACCTGACACGTGCAGTCGCAAGGTGCGCAGTTCGGCAGCAAGCGTGCCGTGACGCCGTGCCGCATCAGCCTGGCGCTCGAGTGGCTTTAGTTGGCGTCGAACTTCGCGCAACAGGTCTTGTGCGCGCAACAGGTTTGCCTCGGTGCTCTCGAGGCGGCGTTCGGCTTTCTCTTTGCGCTTGCGGTGTTTCAGCACGCCAGACGCCTCTTCGATGATTGCCCGTCGATCTTCGGGTCGCGCATTCAGCACCGCATCGATTTGCCCTTGGCTCACGATCACGTGTTGCTGCCGACCGACGCCGGCATCAGACAGCAGTTCCTGCACGTCGAGCAAGCGGCACGACACGCCGTTGATGGCGTATTCACTTTCTCCGGTGCGGAAGAGGGTGCGGCTGACGGTGACTTCCGAGAAATCAATCGGCAAGAGGCCCGCTGAATTGTCGATGGTCATCGCAACTTCGGCGCGACCAAGGGCGGGGCGCTTCGCGGTGCCGGCAAAAATGACGTCGTCCATCTTCTGACTGCGCACCGACGACGGGGCCTGCGCGCCGAGTACCCAAGCGATGGCGTCGACCACGTTGCTCTTACCCGAGCCGTTGGGGCCGACCACCACCGTGACGCCGGGCTCGAGCACCAGGGTGGTCGAGTCGGCGAACGACTTGAAGCCCTTCAGCGTGATCGACTTGAGAAACATCCCCGAAAACAGTAGTTCGTGAGGCCCCAGTCGTCAGGCTTTCAGTGTTGGCAGCGTGGACAAAAACACGTGCTGCGCCCCGCCACCACGCGACGCACGATGCGGGCCTTTCGGCACGTGATGCAACGCTCACCCGCTCGGTCATACACGCGGTGTTCGGTCTGAAACCAGCCCTGTTCGCCCTCGATGTCGACATATTGCGTGTCGTCGAGAGTGCTGCCGCCCTTCTCTACTGCGTCACGCAAGACGTGATGAATCGCCTCGAGCAGACGTCTGCGAGCTTGCTTGTCGAGCCGTGTCGGCAACCGGTCATGACGCAGTCGCGCACGATGCAAGATCTCGTCGGCATAGATGTTGCCGATGCCTGCGATGCGACGCTGGTCGAGTAGCAATGCCTTCAAGTTGCCGCGGCGACCGTGCAGCACATCAGCAAGTTGCGCCTCGTCGAGACCTTGCGCCACAGGGTCTGGGCCAAGCCGCGCCAACTCCGGAGCCACAGAATGCTCGTCGTCGGCATCGAACACCACCACTTCGCCGAAGGTTCGCGGGTCGACGAACCACATTTCGTGACGCAACGAGTCGCCATCGGGTGAGAGATGCG
>RGSV01000134.1 GCA_010025655.1 Acidimicrobiia bacterium | reverse complement strand
GACCCGAACTGGAACTACGCCATCGTCAGCCTGAAGTATGACCCGCCGCGCCTGCGCAACTTCCGCATCGTGGCGGGGGAGATCAGCGAAACCGCCATCAACATCACCCGCTGAAACGGCGTGTGACGCCTGCCTGGTGCGCCAACCTGCTGCGCCAATGCCGTGTGACGTCTGCCAGCTGCACCGATGCATGGCGGGCGTGACTGCGCCGCTAGATTGTTGACTATTCCCGTCGGATTTATCATCTTTGCGACGAGAGCAAGTTCAACCCCCTGGAGCACGACATGACACCAGCGAATACGACGCACCTCGTCGAGCGCTCGTCGTCGAGCGTGCTCGAACTGATCGGCAACACGCCGCTCGTGGAGGTCAGCCAGCTGTCGCCGTCGCCCGACGTGCGCCTCTTCGCGAAACTCGAAAGTCAGAACCCGTTCGGTTCGGTGAAAGACCGCATCGCCAACGCAATGATCAAGCGCGCCTATGCGACAGGTCGCTTGGTGAAGGGTCAACGCATTCTCGAGCCGTCGTCAGGTAACACCGGCATCGCACTTGCTGCGATCGCGCGAATCACCGGCAACCCGATCACCATCCTCATGCCAGAGAGCGTGTCGATCGAGCGTCGTCAGATGCTCGAAGTGTTCGGCGCAGAAATCATCCTCACGCCGGGGGCCGAAGGTTCGAATGGGGCAGTGCGTCGTGCCGAAGCGCTTGCCGCCGAACACCCTGAGTGGTGTTTCTTGCATCAGTACTCCAACGAAGCCAACCCGCGTGTGCACTATGAGACCACTGGCCCCGAGGTGTGGCGCGACTGCCCGCAGATCACGCACTTTGTTGCGGGGTTGGGTACGAGCGGCACGTTGATGGGCGTCGGGCGATATCTGAAAGAACAGAACCCCGACGTGCAGATCGTTGCGGTTGAGCCGCCGCTCGGCGAGTTGGTTGAGGGCTTGCGCAACCTCGATGAGGGATACATTCCGCCCGTGTTCGAGTTGTGGAAGGGTCGTGAGATTCTCGACCGCAAGCGCATCGTTCGCCCGCGCGAGAGCATCGAGATGACACGTCGCCTGGTGCGCGAATGTGGCATCTTCGCCGGCATCTCGTCGGGTGCATCACTCGCCGGTGCCCTGAAGGTGGCGAATGAGCTCGCCGAACGCGGTGAGCACGCCAACATCGTCTTCATCGTGTGTGACGGCGGTTGGAAGTACCTCTCGACCGGCGCCTACACGATTGATCTCGATACCGCCACAGCCAACGCTGAGAAGGTCATCTACTTTTAAACAGCTCGCGGTGCGCCCGCCGGGCGTTCAGCCGCCAGCGACGAGCGCGACCAACCCCACCAACACCACGGCCGCCCCGCCGATACGGCGTCGATGGTCGGCTTCACCGAGCACCTTCCAACCAGCGAACGCCGCGATGAGCACGCTTGATTCGCGTAGCACCGCCACGTAACCGACTGGCGCCTCGCGCATCGCGAGCAGAACGAGGCAGTAGCTGCCGAGCGTAAAGAGCGCGGCCAAGGAAAACTGCGGCCATTGCTGGCGCATTGCTGCAACGGCCTCTCGACCTCTCGTGGCGAATGTCCATGCTGAAACCGAAAGCCCGGTCGTCACAAAGATGCTGAGGGCGTATGCCGCCGGATCGGCCGACTCTCGCACCCCCGTGGCGTCGATCGCGGTGTAGATGCCGATGATGACCGCAGTCGCCAACGCGAATCGCATTTGGCGCAACGAGCCGCGCGAGAGCAGAAAGAACCCGACCCCCGCGACCACGATGCCCAATGCCGTCAGCCATGACAGCACGTCATTCAGCAGCAGCACGCCGAGCACGGCTGCGCCAACGGCGCCACCGCCGCGCGCGATTGGGTATGACACCGAAAAATCTCCGGAGTTGTACGCCCGCACGAGCAAGACGGAGTACGGCAAATGTGTGATGCCCGACAGCAATGTGAACTGCCATGCGAAATCTGGGCGACCGTCGATAATCCACCACGCGCCGAGTGCGCCGAGTGCGCCGAGCATCGCGATGAAGAACTGACCCCACAACGCAAGACCTGAGTCGACGTTGCGTTTGACGGCGAGGTTCCAACCGGCGTGCAAACACGCGGCTGCAAGCGCCATCAGTGTTGCCGTCAACACAGCATCTCCGACATCAACACTGTTGACCGCACCGCGCAATAGCCTAAGAACGCAATGGTGGATGCGCGCGAGCAGCCAATCGGCGTGTTCGATTCTGGTTTCGGCGGTCTCACCGTCGTGCGCTCACTCATCGATCTCATGCCCAATGAGTCGCTCGTCTACATCGGCGACACCGGCCGGTATCCGTATGGCAACAAACCCGCCAGCGAGGTGCGCACCTATGCAGTCGAAATCGCCGACAGTCTCGTGCGCGACCACGGCGTGAAGGCCATTGTCGTTGCATGTAACACTGCCGCCTCGGCCGCACTTGACACACTCGTCGACACATTGCCGGTGCCTGTCATCGGCGTGATTGAACCCGGTGCGCGGGCGCTTGCACGCGTAACGCACAACGGCAAAGTCGGTGTCATCGGCACGTCGACTCGCGCGGCTTGGCCGCCCCGGCCACGCAGGTGGCGCAACGAAGGTTCTTTTCTTCGGGTGATGTCGATGCATTTGCCACACTCGGCCGACGTTTGCTTGGCCCCGAACTTGGTGAGGTCGCCGCATGGCATTCTGGAGCCGCCTCATGAACGCCAAGCGCCCCGCTGACCGCCCGAATTCGCGCCCAGACGGCCGTCGCCCAGACGAGTTGCGCCCGATTACCTTTCAACGCGACTTCACCGAGATGGCAGCGGGCAGTGTGCTCGTGTCGTTTGGTCGCACGCGCGTGTTGTGCACGGCTTCAGTTGATGACGATGTTCCGCGCTGGATGAAGGGCTCGGGAAAGGGCTGGGTCACCGCCGAGTATTCGATGCTGCCCGGCTCGTCACCTGAACGCGTCGATCGCGAAGCGGCGAAGGGCAAGCAGTCAAGTCGCACCGTCGAGATTCAGCGGCTCATCGGTCGCGCTCTTCGATCGTCGTGCGACATGAAACTTTTGGGTGAGCGCCAAGTGCTGATCGACTGCGATGTCTTGCAGGCCGACGGCGGCACGCGCACCGCCAGCATCTGCGGTGCCTACCTCGCCCTGCACGATGCGCTCGCGCGAGTGGTGGCGAGTGGCGCGATCACACAGCACCCGTTGCATTCGCTCTGTGCTGCAGTGAGCGTGGGTATTCACTCGGGCACGCCAATCATTGACTTGCCCTACGTCGAAGACTCAACTGCCGAAGTCGATATGAACGTCGTAATGCTCGCACCGCTCACCGGCGGTGCCGCGCGATTCGTCGAGGTGCAGGGCACCGCCGAGGGTCAAGCCTTCAGCCGCGAACAACTCGACTTGCTGCTCGCGCTTGCCGAAGGTGGTCTCGCGCAGGTGTTCGACCAGCAACGCAGTGTGATTGCCGTGCCGCCCGCGCCTCGCGCGTGATGCCAACTCGCTCGCCGCACTCGTGATGCGGCTCGTTTGCGCCTCGGCCAACCCCGACAAGGTCGCCGAGATTCAAGAACTGTTGCGCGGCGTGGCCGAGTTGTTGCCACGCCCCACGACCGTGGGCGACATCGTCGAAGATGCCGACACGCTGCTCGGCAACGCGCGCCTGAAAGCTCGTGCAATCTGTGCCGCCACCGGCTTGCCAGCCGTCGCCGATGACACCGGCCTTGAGGTCGATGCGCTCGGCGGTGCACCGGGTGTTTTCACCGCACGATATGCGGGTGAAACTGCAACCTATGCCGATAATCGCGCCAAGTTGCTCGCTGCACTACGCGAAGTCGGCGCCGCGCAGCGCACCGCTCGCTTTCGCACGGTGGCACTCGTGGCGTACCCCGACGGTAGTGAGCGTTTCGCCGAGGGAGTCTGCGAAGGTGTGATCAGCAGCGACGAGCGTGGCTCACGCGGCTTTGGTTATGACGCGGTGTTTATTCCGCTCGATGGCGACGGGCGTACGTTTGCCGAGATGTCAG
>RGSV01000133.1 GCA_010025655.1 Acidimicrobiia bacterium | reverse complement strand
CCCCAAAAACCAACCCAACAACACCAAGGAGAACACCGACAACACCGACAACACCCACCAGCAGTACCACAACTTCCCTTCGTTCTCGCGTCGCGAACGCGAAGACTACATCATCGCCACGTGGCGCCACCTCGAAAAAATCTACCGTTGGTACCCACCGAAGAAGTACAGCGCGCACAGCGCCAGCGAGTTGGTGTCGTTCGCCATCACCAAAGTGATTGCGAATGTCGAGCGCTACATGCGTGACTATCGCACGCCCGAGCACTGTGCCAACGCGGTTGCACGCACGAGCGCAAAAGATCACCGTCGTCGTGAGCTGGTAGATCGTGGCCACGGTGCGCGCGGCACGCGTCGTGTCGAAGAACTCGACGCACCGATTGCCATCGGTGACGAGGGCGACACGATCACCTTGGGCGACACACTCGTGGCACCCGTGGGCAACCCCGAGGCGGTCATCGAAGTGATGACCATCGCAGACGAAATCAAAGAGTTGCTCAGCGACGCAACCGACGACGAGCTCTTCCTCATCGAGGCGATCTTTGTCGACGAGCGCACGCAAGGTGACATCGCCAGTGAACTTGGCGTTCGTCGCGAGACGATCGTGCGCCGTTACGGGCGCTTGATCGAGCGACTGCAAGAAAAGGGTTTCGACACGAGTCGTCTGGAGAAGAAGCGCCACAAGACGAGCGGCAACAAGAAGAGCCGCAGCACGAAGAACCGCAGCACGACGAAGGGGGTCAAGTAATGAACGCATTCACCGACTACATCAAGCAACTGATCACTGAGATGGCCGAAGGTTCGGTGGTGGGTGAAATCGCACTGGGTGAGACGTTCACCTTTTCGTACGACGATGAAACAATCGAAGGGCGCATCTATGAGCGCTTCAACGACAACATCGTCGTCACGTTCACGGTTGATGTGTGCACCACCGTGCTGAGTGGGCGCAAGCAATTGCTCATCAACCAGCTGAATGGCACGCTGCCGTACACCACCTTCAAATTGGTGCCGGTGGCCGAGCGCAAGACGCTGGTGCAAGCCACGCACTCGTTGTCACTCGCTGACATCTCCGCCGATCAGTTGCTGCAGGCACTCGGCAGCATCACCTTTCAGGCGCGTGAGCAACGTCCGCGACTTGAAGCTGGCAAGACCACCTCGAAGCCACCGCGCTACAACGACGACGAGAAAGAGAAGACCGAACCGCGCATTGAGAAGATCTCCGACGACGTCGACGATGACCTCGATGACCTGCGCACGTCAGACTCAGACTCGGCGGCCGCCCGGCGCGCCCGCGCGCCGCGCGTGCGAGAAGACAACCGCAGCGTCGACGAGTTGCTCGCCGTGCTCAACGCGATGGTCGGTCTCGAGCCGGTCAAGGAGCAGGTACGTCGTCTCGTTGCCTCGAGCCGCGTCGCCCAGCAGCGCGCAAAAGCCGGCTTGCCGGTCATCGAACAGTCACCGCACCTGGTGTTCACCGGCAACCCGGGCACAGGCAAGACGACGGTGGCCCGGTTGGTCGCCGCCATCTACAAGGCCCTCGGGTTGATCAAGAAAGGTCACGTCATCGAAGCAGACTGCTCGAAGCTGGTTGCCGCGTACATCGGGCAGACCCCGATCAAGACGCAACGGTTGTGTGAACAGGCGCGCGGGGGAGTGCTCTTCATCGACGAGGCGTACGGTCTTGCTGGCCACCAGCACCAGGGCTATGGCCCTGAGGCGATCGAGACCCTGCTCAAGTTCATGGAAGATAACCGCGGAGACTTCGTCGTGGTTGCCGCCGGTTACCCCGTCGAGATGCAGCAGTTCTTGGATGCGAATCCAGGTCTGCGCAGTCGTTTCGACATCGTGATCGACTTCCCTGATTACGCGAGCAACGAACTCGAGAGCATCCTTGACATCTACCTTGATGAACACGAGTTCCGTGTCACGCCCGAAGCACGCGAAAAGATTCGCACCTACATCGCGTCATTGTCGCGTGGGCGGGGGTTCGGCAACGGCCGCGCAATGCGTAATTTCTTCAACGAGATGATGCGCATTCACTCGCTGCGCGTCTCGACCGAAACCGAGATGAGCGTCGACGACCTCACGTTGGTGACCGACCGCGATGTTCCTGCGGTGCGCACCATCGAGACCGGTGCGGCGACCGTCAGTTTCAGCGGTCGTGGCTACCTCTGACGCGTTAAGCGGCTAGTCAGTCGATGCGCGACGCGTCGTACGGCAGGCCCGACGAGAAGCCTCCTTCTTCTTGTTGGGTATCCGTACGGCGCGTACGCGGACCCCGTCGCGAAAGCGGGCTTGCTCGGCGGCATCACCGACGCGGCGACGGGCCGACGATTGCGTGCGCTTGGCTGGTGCGTTGCGCCGGCGGCGACTGCGAGCCATATGAGTAGTTCTACACCTAGTAGGTGAAGAATCTGCGCAACTACGGTTGAGGCGTGCTGCTCGCCACGTGGAACGTGAACTCACTCAAGGCGCGGCTGCCGCGCGTACAAGCGTGGATTGCCGACGTGCAACCCGACGTGGTGCTGATGCAAGAAACCAAGATGACCGACAAGGCATTTCCGGCCCTCGCTTTTAGCGAGATGGGGTATGACAGCGCGCACTTTGGCCAAGGCCAGTGGAATGGCGTAGCGATCGTGTCAAAAGTGGGCTTGAGCGATGTGCAGACGAACTTCGCAGCCGGCGAGCCCGACGCTGAGGCGCGAATCATCACGGCCACCTGCGGTGGCGTGAAGGTGGTGTCGGTCTATGTTCCCAACGGTCGCGCACTCGACCACGAGCACTACCACTACAAACTGCGGTGGCTCGATTCGCTCTTGGCGCACGTGCAGGCAGTGGCCAAGCCGACCGACGCACTTGTGGTCGGCGGCGACTTCAACATCGCGCCAAGCGACATTGACGTGTGGGACACCAAGGCGCTCGAAGGCTCGACCCATGTGAGTGCACCTGAACGTGAGAAGTTGCAGGCGTTGTGTGATTGGGGCTTGCGTGATGTTGTGCGAGAGCAGCACCCTGAGCCGAAGATTTACTCGTGGTGGGACTACCGCAATGGCTCATTCCACCGTGGCTGGGGTATGCGCATCGACTTGATGCTGACCACTAGCAAGGTTGCCGACGACACCACTTGGTCGGCAATCGACCGCAATGCACGCAAGGGCGAGCAGCCAAGTGATCACGCACCGGTGCTGATCGAGGTGGCGACATGAGCACGGGAGACGCGACGTCGGCTGGTGGCGGTGCGTCGGATGGTGGCGGTGCAGCGAACCATTTCGGCGGCTTTCACGTGCAAACGGGGCCGCTCACCGATGCCGATCACGCGCGGGTTGAACTCGCCGACGAGGTGCGGGCGATGATTCGTGAAATCATCTCGACGGACGCCAGCCCCGACGAGATTCGCCGTGCACGTGACCATGTTCGAGCGGGTGTCGAGTTGTTGTTGGCCAAGGCGCATGGGGTGGCACCTGGTGTGAGTGAGGCAGCTCTCGTCGAGCGCAGCCGCAACTTTCTGGCGCGTAGCCCGATGATGGGCTCGATCAATCCGATTGCGATGCCACTCACACTCGCGGTCGTGCACGAGGGCGAAAAGGCCACGGTGGAAGCGCGGGTGACATTCAGTAACTCCTATGAAGGGGCACCAGGGTGCGTGCACGGCGGCTTCGTCGCCAGTGCATTCGACGAAGTGCTCGGGGTGGCACAGTCAGCATCGGGCAACCCTGGAATGACCGCGAATCTGTCGGTCGACTATCGCTCGCCCACGCCGATCTTGCGCGAGCTGGTGTTTCGCGGCTGGTGCGAGCGCATTGACGGTCGCAAGATCTACACCCGCGGCACGGTGCACCACGGCGACACGTTGTGCGCCGAGGCAACGGGGCTTTTCATCTCGATGCGCCCCGAGTTGTTCGCCAAGCTGTTGGCGATGCGCGACGCTTCGACCTAGTCGGCGACTCGCCGATTTACTCGACAGCGCTCGTCGCGGTGGTGTGGTCGACGGCCGACAACTTCAGGTCGCGATACTTTGCGCTGCGCAGGCCGATTGGGGCGGCAATGGTGAAGCCGGCAAGATGCCGCTCTTCTTCGCTCTC
>RGSV01000132.1 GCA_010025655.1 Acidimicrobiia bacterium | reverse complement strand
CCAACTCTCCTGCAGATATTTCTCGTATCGACACGGCGGGTGAGCCTAGCGACGCTCGTCGCGCTGAGCGGTGATGACGTTCAGCGCCGAAAGGTCGTTGACGTTCAGCAACTCGGTTTCACTGCAGGCCACTCGTGCCACACGCAACGAAGAGAACGCGCGATGTATCGCACGCTCGCCTTGAGTGAATGCAGCATGTAGTGCGTGGTGTGCGGCCGTGCGCACGGCAAGACACGACCAGTGAGTTCGTTCGCCGTAGGCGACGGCTGCGTCGTTGGTCAACGCTTCTACGTTGGTCGTGCCCGCATCGTTGGTGACGAGTTCGGCGATGAGACGGTTGACCGTCGATGGGGTCACCAACGGCACATCGACCGCAAGCGCGACAATCACATCGGTTGCCTGCGCATCGTTCGACAGACGCAGCGCTTCAGCGAGCGTCGTGACAATCGCCCCGAACGGACCCTCTCCCGGATACATGTCGGCCAAATGCCGCGCTTCAGAGATTTCCGGCCTGGGCTCGCCGCCGACATACACACGCTTGACCACACCCGCTGCGGCAAGGGTCGCAAGCTGCTGCTGCAGCATGGTTCGTTGCCCTAGTGACGCCGATGCCTTATCGGTGCCGAATCGGCTGCTGGCACCACCGACCAATACCGCGCCGAGAACCCGCGAGACAACCGCACCTGAGTTACCGATGCTCACGCGAGCAGTCGTCAAGGTGCAGATCAGCCGCGACCGCGAGGGTCACACTGAATAAGAAACTGCTGGCAACGCACCGCTTCTGACTCTTCGCCGATGATGCGGGCGTTCACCGCCAGGCCTTCAAGGCACTCGAGAAATCCATGGTTTGACTCGTGCTGCCAACGCACGAAACCCGAACCACGCCAACCGCTGCCCCGCAATTGATCTAACCCGCGGTGATAGCCGACGCGAAACGCCATGTAGGCATCGATGCCCGGAGTGCTCGCCCGACCGAGGGCCGCCCAAGCATGCAAACACGTCGGATGCTTTGCGACAACGCTGGCTACCGCCGCGCGACGCGAATCGACCGACGTCGCAAGCGCCTGCCGCAGCGCATGCATGATTGCGACGTCAACCGCCGGCAAGATGGTTTCGGGTGGGCCGCTGCGCGACATCGAAATCGGCTGATCGCTCACAGACGCAGTCTAGAAACCACGCGACATGACGCACCCTGCCTGCTACGCGCTGGCAGACTTGCGGTGTCATGGATCTTTCAAGTTTTGATGCCCAATCAGCGCGCGATATCTCGCTGTGGGCGATGGTTGCCAGCGTCGTTGGCGTGCTCTTGGTCTTGAAATTCGTGTCGTCGCTCGTCACCAAACTGTTACTGCTGGCAGTGTTCGGAGCGGTCATCTGGTTTGGGTTTAATGAACGCGATTCGCTGTCGACCTGCATTGGCGAAATCACCGCCAAAGTGCAAGCAGGTGATTCGAGCGATGTGACCTGTAGTTTCTTCGGGCGTGACGTCACGGTCAAGATCCCCGAAAACCTCCCGCAAGTCGGAGGCTGAAGCCCTCGGCGACCTGCGGTCGTTTCTCGACGAGTCGCCCACCGCACACCACGCCGTGGCATCGGGCATCGCGCGTTTGTTGGATGCCGGCTTCACCTGGTTTGACGCTGGCAGCGATCTGCCTTCGTTCGCGGGCTCTCCCGTCAAAGGGTTTTTCACACGCGGCGGTGCGCTCATCGCCTTTGTCACGTCAGGTCGCGCGAACGACCACTATCGCATCATTGGCGCCCACACCGACTCGCCCGCGCTCTTCTTGAAGACGACTCCAGAAGGTCACGCTTTCAATTTCGGCACGCTCGAGGTCGAGGTATACGGATCACCACTGTTGAACTCATGGCTTGATCGAGATCTCGACCTCGCTGGTCACGTGGTGCGACGCAATGGATCCCTCGCGCTGTTCCGCACCGCTGCCCCGATTGCTCGCCTCCCGCAATTGGCCATTCATCTTGATCGCGCGGTGAACGAAAACGGTGTGGTACTCGACAAACATGCCCACCTGCGCCCCGTGTGGTCGACGGGGTCAACTGCCGTCACCGTGCGCGAGCTCGCTGCAGCCCTTGCCGAGGTGAAGCCTGACGACGTGGTGTCGGTGCACGCTCAGTTAGTCGACCACCAGCCCGCGAGCCTGCTCGGCGTCGACGGATCGCTCTTGGCTTCAGGGCGACTCGACAACCAGTTGTCGTGCTGGGCGGCCATCAACTCGATCACCAAGGTGACCAACCACAGCGGCGTTGCAGTCGTTGCGCTCTTTGATCATGAAGAAGTTGGAAGCGAGAGCACCACAGGTGCCGCCGGACCCTTGCTCGAGCACGTGCTCGAACGAGTCGCGTTGGCACTCGGCAAGTCGCGTGCCGAGTATCTGTCGATGTTGTCGGGCTCGGTGTGTCTCTCGTGCGACAACGCTCACGCAGTGCACCCGAACTACCCAGAGCGCCACGACCACAAGCACGCCCCGCTGGCGAATGCCGGTGTGGCGTTGAAGGTGAACTCGAATCAGCGCTACGCAACGTCGGCCGAAAGCGCCGCAGTGTTCTATGCGGCGTGTGAAGCCGCTGGCGTTCGCCACCAAACCTTTCAGTCGCGCAACAACATGCCGTGCGGTTCGACCATCGGACCAATCACAGCTACTCGTCTCGGTATTGCGACGGTCGACATCGGCGTGCCGCAGTTATCGATGCATTCGGCTCGCGAGGTGTGCGGGGTGTCTGACGCTCTCGACCTACCGCGCATCGGTCGCGCGTTTCTACGCGGCTAGCGACGAGTTACCCGGCTTCGCCCGCGCGGCGTCGCGCGTCATCGAACACGATCTGCAAACGTCGAGCCAGTTCGGCGGTGGTGTCGGCCATCTTGGTGCGGTCGAGTTTGCCCTCACTGCGCGCAACAGCAATCGGCTGACCGATGGTTACGTGACACTTGTGCGGCCAAATCATCTTCGACCCTTTGCGCATGACGCGTTCACTTCCACCAATGCCGACTGGCACGATGGGCACACCGCGCTTCATCGCCACATAAGCGGGCCCATCAAAGAGCGGATGCAGCGTCGGACCACTCTGCCGCGTGCCTTCCGGAAACATCACGAGTGGCTCACCCGAATCGAGCACGGCAACGCAACGCTTCAGCGCCTCGAGATCAGCGCTGCCCCGCGTCACAGGGAATCCACCGAGCATCGACAAGAACACACCGATGTAACGGTTCTTCCACAGCGAGTCTTTGCCCATGAACCGCACGCGGCGCGCCGTGACGAATGCCGACAACGGTGTGTCGATGTTTGATCGATGTACCGGCGCGATGATGTAGGCCCCAGTGCGCGGCAGGTGTTCACGCCCGCTCACTGAAGCGCGAAACCATACCTTGCTCAACAGCAACAGCAGCCCGCGTACGAGCGCATAGGCCACCCGTGTCGCGAGCGATTGCCCGACAAGACGCGCTTGATATTTCGTCATGACGAAACCCGTATCACCGCGACACCCCCGGCTGGCGAGCTGCGAGCAGCGCGCGAATCTCGGCAATCACCTCGGGCACGCTGCGTTCACTCGTGTCGACTACTACGGCATCGGGCATCTTGCGCAACGGGCTGTCGCTGCGCGTCGAGTCGCGTTCGTCGCGTTCAGCAATTGCGCGGGCGATCTCGGCGACATCTCCCCCGTGCTGAGCAACACGTCGTTGAGCACGCACCAGTGGTGAGGCAACCAGGTACACCTTGAGCGTTGCGTCAGGAAACACCACGCTGCCGATGTCGCGCCCCTCGACGACACCCCCGCCGTGCTCAGCGATCCACTCGCGTTGCCGCGTGCGCAACACTTCACGCACCGCAGAGTTCGCTGCCACATGGCTGACCGCCGCATCAACCGCCGGGGTGCGAATCTCGGCGGTGGCGTCGACACCATTGACCTGCAGTGAGTGACGGGTCTGCACGAAGTGAATCTCGCGAGCTACGCGCCCTACGGCTTCGATGTCGGTGGCTTCAAGACCGCGTCGCAACACCTCGAAGGTGACGCCGCGATACATCGCACCTGTATCGAGATACTCAATACCGAGATCGTCAGCGAG
>RGSV01000131.1 GCA_010025655.1 Acidimicrobiia bacterium | reverse complement strand
TTTATAGGGGAAAACGAGGGTTTTTCGACGGCCCTGTGACGGGGCCCGGTCCAAAGGCAGCGATCAGCCGTTCAGAGCGTCGCGCCGATTCGTGCCAAAAAAGGACAGCGGAGGACGCCGGCGACGCGCTGCTGTGACACGCTGTCACACGAATCGCTACACGTTAAACGCAAGACCCTTATGTTCGTTGAGTTTTTCACGCGCAGTATGCGTGATTCCAAATGTTCACACCATTTTCGAGGGAACGTCCGAGATCCAACAACTCGTGATTGCCCGCGCGATTAGCGGAATGCGAGTGGAGTAACTCGCGCGGTCGGTCACGAGGTTGCACTTGGTGCAGAAGTACTAGCTGACCACCTCAGAGATCTGCATTACCGGCACGATGCTGGTGTAGTTGGCGACGTCGGTCATAACATCGCCGGTGAGTGGCGAGCCCATCGCTGCATTGAAGTCATCCATTGATGCAAACGTCATGTGCACGGCGGCAACGTGTGGGCCGTTGACTCCCTTTTCAACAGTGGTGGAAATCGGGCTCCACGCTTTCTGTGCCAGCGGCACATGTGTAGTGCGGTAATACTCGTGGTCAAAGGCTGCGCCTTCGGTTGATGGGTAGTAGACGCTGACTCTGATCATGTCGCCGACCGTAGCACCACACGGCTCACGCTGAACAGGCAGCGGCGTACGCTCGGTGATGTGACGCCGCAAACCGCAGCCGAGTTGGCGAAATTCATCGACCACACGCTGCTTGCACCGGAGGCAACTCGTGATGAAGTTCTGTCAACGTGTCGTGATGCTGTCGCGTGGCAGGTGGCCGCGGTGTGTATCTCGCCGTCATGGTTGCCGCTTCCTCTTGGGGTGATGGACGAGGGCTTGCGCCTATGCACCGTCGTCGGGTTTCCCTCGGGTGCTCATACGTCGGCGATGAAAGCCGCTGAAGCAGCCGAGGCGGTTCGCAATGGCGCCGACGAGATTGACGTGGTGGTGAACCTCGGCTTAGTTCGCGCGGGTGATTGGAAGGGTGTCGAAGCCGGGGTACAGGCGGTGCGCAATGCCATTGACGAGATGGCAGGTGAACGGGTGTTGAAGGTGATCTGCGAGTCGGCCGCGTTGAGTGATAACGAGTTGCGCAACACGTGTCGTGCCGTGGTGGCTGGCGGCGCCGATTTCGTGAAGACAAGCACCGGGTTTCATAAGGCGGGTGGCGCTACCGAGCGAGCAGTGGCGATCATGCGCGAAACGGTGGGTGACAGCGTTGGTGTGAAGGCAAGCGGCGGTATTCGCACGACTGCGGCTGCGTTGGCGATGATTGCGGCGGGTGCCACGCGAATCGGTGCGTCGGCGACGCGCGAAATCTTGGCGGGAATGACGGCGTAACGGTTGAGGTGTCGGTGCGCTGGCTAGCCCGCGTGACCAGCGGCGTCAATCGCCGAGAGCACCGACCGCAACACTTCACCCGCACGAGCTGCGGACCGTTTGCCGACAGCAATCACTTCCTCACCCGACAAGGGCGTTGGTGAGATGCCCGCGGCCAAGTTGGTGGGCAGCGACAAGGCGAGCACTTCCAAACCAACGTGTCGGGCCGCAATCACCTCGAGCACGGTCGACATCCCGACCAAATCGGCACCCCAACTTCGCCCGGCGCGAATCTCGGCCGGTGTCTCGTAGTGCGGGCCGTGCAAGCCGAGATACACCCCTTCGTTCATTGGCGAGGCACCTCGCGCTATCGCACGCAGACGTTTGCTGTACGCATCGGTGAGATCAACGAAGCGACCTGCAAACGGTGCAGGCGGGTTATCGCCGGTCATCGGGGAATGGCCCGTCAAGTTGATGTGGTCGCTGATCATGACGGGTTCGCCGATTGTCCAGTCTTCGCGCAGCACACCCGCACCGTTGGTGAGCACGGCGACCCTGCAGCCGAGTGCCGCAGCAGTGCGCACACCGTGCACGACTGGGGCGGTGCCATGACCTTCATAGAGATGTGTGCGACCAGTGAGTACGAGCACTCTCGATGATCCGACAGAAACGGAGATTGCCTCGCCACCGTGACCGAGTGCAGACGGCTTCTTGAACCCGGGTACCTCGCCGATGGCGCAGCGGTCGCCGGTGCCGAGCACGCCGACCGCATCGGCCCAGCCTGAGCCGAGCACCGCGACGATGTCGTGGTTGCCGCCAAAACGTTTGCGCAAGAACTCGGCCGCTTCGGCAGCAAGATCAAAGGCCGTGGTCACGCGCCGATGCTAGGCGTCAGTGGCAAGCGTGCGACTTGTAGCTATTCAGCTTCAGGATCTTCATCATCGGCGCTCGCGTCAAAGCCCGCAGCCGCAAGCCTTGCAAGCAATGCATCGCGCGGGCTTTCACCTGGTGCGCGCGCCTTGTCGTTGGCGATTCTCCATCCGTGGCGGGATGAATAGACGAGCGGCGCTTCACGCAATCGGCCGTAGCCGTATTCCACGACTTCAGCGAACAGCAGCTCGTGGTCGCGCATCGGCATCGACTGAAAGATCTTTGCGTGCACCCACGCGAGGCAGTCGGGCACCACGGGGCGCCCTTCAACTACCGCGAGATACTCGGGTGCAATGTAATGAAACTTGCGACCCGGATACGAGAAGTACTGCCCGATGTGCACCTGATCACCGGCGAGAAACGACACGGTGAACTCGCCGCTCGCTTTCATGAGCGGATACGTGTCGTGCTTGGGCGAGACGCTCGCCATGATGATTGGTTCTTCGAACGACACCTGCGTCACCCAGTGCGAGGTATAGGCGCGGGTCACGCCGTCGTGCACGGCTGCTACGACCTCGACTCCTTTTGCGGCTTGGCCGAGTGCGCGCTTCAGTTTTGGGTCGATCATGGTCTCGGTCTCGGCGAGTCAGCGTATTGAGGGTTAG
The DNA here is from genome assembly GCA_010025655.1 of Acidimicrobiia bacterium. Classification (GTDB taxonomy): domain Bacteria; phylum Actinomycetota; class Acidimicrobiia; order Acidimicrobiales; family Ilumatobacteraceae; genus F1-60-MAGs027. The sequence goes on along the minus strand of RGSV01000131.1, from coordinate 1,221 downwards.
CGTGAGCGCATGACCAGACCTGGCATGTATTCGGGTATCGCCACCGACGATGCGATGAATCTGGCGATGTCGGCTAAGGCGGTGCCGTTGTACGAAGCGGTGAAGAAGTTCATCGCCGAAGAAATTGAGCCGCATACTCGTCGCTACTTCGAACTTGGCGAAGGCCGCAGCGACCGTTGGAGCTATGGCGCGGGCCAACTCGAGTTGCTCGAAGAACTGAAGAGCAAGGCAAAGAGGGCCGGCTTGTGGAACTTCTTCTTGCCGAACTCCGAGACGGGCGAAGGTCTCTCGAACCTTGACTACGCCTACATTGCCGTCGAGTTGGGGAAGAACCCGATTGCTTCCGAGGTAATGAACTGCAGCGCCCCCGATACGGGCAACATGGAAGTGCTCGAGCGAGTCGGCACGCCAGAACAAAAAGAGAAGTGGCTGAAGCCGCTCTTGAACGGTGAGATTCGTTCGGCTTATGCGATGACCGAACCCGATGTCGCGTCGTCAGACGCGAAGAACCTCGCATGTCGTGCTGAGCGTGATGGCGACGAGTGGCTGATCAACGGTGAGAAGTACTACATCTCCGGTGCTGGCGACCCACGTTGCAAGATCATGATCTGTATGTTGCTCACCAGCCCCGAAGCTCCGCCACACAAGCGCCACTCACAAATCTTGGTACCGATGAATACCCCAGGCGTCGAGATTCTCGGGTCGATGGAAGTGTTCGGCGAAGACGACGCACCGCACGGACACATGCATCTTCGTTTCAACAATGTGCGCGTGCCGGCGTCAAACATGTTGCTCGGTGAGGGCCGTGGCTTTGAGATTTCACAAGTGCGACTTGGCCCCGGTCGCATTCACCACTGCATGCGTTCGATCGGCGCTGCTGAACGCGCACTTGAGTTGATGGTGCGACGCGGATTATCGCGTGAGGCGTTTGGCAAGCCGATTGCTCGCCTCGGCAAGAACACAGAGACAATCGCCAAGGCACGCATCGAGATTGAAGCAATGCGACTCATGGTGCTGCGCGCGGCCAAGGCGATGGACACGATGGGCAACGCCGAAGCACGCATCTGGGTGAGCGCAGTGAAGGCAATGGTGCCCGAACGTGTGTGCAAGATCATTGATGAAGCAATTCAGGTGTTTGGCGGTACGGGCATCTCGCAGTGGACGCCGCTTGCTCGCATGTATGCAGGGCAGCGCACGCTGCGCCTCGCCGACGGCCCCGAC
>RGSV01000014.1 GCA_010025655.1 Acidimicrobiia bacterium | reverse complement strand
GTGGCGCCCACCGTGATGGCAAGTGGCTCTGATGCGGGTGAGTAACTCGATGCCACACGATTGTTGTTGCCAGCGGCCACCACCATCACCACGCCGTCATTCACGGCTTGACGAACCGCCGTGTTAACCGCCGTGGAGAACCCGCCACCGAGGCTCATGTTCGCCACCGCAGGCACGCCGGCTGCGTGATCAGCTGTCACCCAGTTGACACCAGCGATGACGTCAAAGAAACTGCCGCGACCTGCGCACGACAGCACGCGCACTGGCACGATCGTGACTGCCTTAGCGACACCATAGGTCTGACCGCCTATGGTGCCAGCCACGTGCGTGCCGTGACCATTGCAGTCTTCTGAGCCGCGACCATCGTTGATGCGAGTGTGGCCCGCCACCACGCGTCCACCAAACTCACGATGGTCACTGCGCACACCAGTGTCAATCACATAGGCGCGCACACCTGAGCCGGTGAAGTTGTAGGAGTAGTTCGAGTCAAGTGTGCGAGAGCGTTGGTCGATGCGGTCAAGACCCCACGGTGGGCTCGCTTGATCGGCTTCGAGACCAACAACTCTGTTCTCCTCAATCGCGAGCACATTCGAATCAGTGGCGAGCAACGACAACTCGCTCTTTGACAGTCGCGCGCCAAAGCCGTTGAGCACTTCAGTGAAGGTGCCAAGAATCGTGATGCCGTTGTCGGCCTGCGCGCTGGCAAACGCAGCAGCACCAACTCCGCTGCGCAACGTGACGATGTATTCAAAGGGAATGTGGTCACCGATGTTCAGGTCATCGACACTTGGCACCACGGTGGTGGAGGTGGTGCTCGATGTTGATGTCGATGTTGAAGTTGATGTCGATGTTGACGTGCTCGACGTTGTTGATGACGTTGACGTCGTCGGGCCAGCCGTCGTGCTCGGCGCAGCCGTCGTCGACGTTGTCGTACTCGTCGTCGACTCATCCGTCACGCCCACCGAGAACGTGGCGTCGGGTTCGACCACCAACACCTGCGGATCTTTCTTCAAGCGACGCACATCGCTCGCATCAAGTTCGGCGACGAAACCTTTCACCTTGCTGGAGAACACGTCGTTGACGTCGTTGCCGAGCGACTCTTCTTTGTTGACTTTCGAGGCAACACTGGCGTTCTCGGTGAGAATCACCACGTAGTCCTTGGTCGGGCTCGTATTGCTCGGTACCACAACGGCACCGGGCATCGCCGCAGCAGTCGGCGCAACCGGCAACACCGCACCAACGAGCCCGAGGGCGACGATGAGTGGCAAGCGCCAAGGGATTCGCACGACTATCTAACGGCAGGGTACCCCCTGATTGTGACATCTTTTTGACCTGCGCCTACCCTGTGGTGGTGATGCCCGACACCCCAGAGTCGCCGCACCCGAACACCCCTCAGTCGCTGCAGCCCAACACCCCAAGTGCGGTGGTAACTGGCGCCAATTCGGGCATCGGTCGGGCCACCGCGATCACCCTGGCCAAGGCCGGGTACCACATTTATGCCACCGTGCGGGGGCTGGCCAAGGCCGACAAGCTGCTCGCCAAGGCCACCACCGAGGGGGTGAATGACCTCATCACCCTCATCGAAATGGACGTCGCCGACTCGGCGTCGGTCAACCGCGGCTTTGCCGAGATCTTCACCTCCACCGACCACGTCGACGTGCTGGTCAATAACGCCGGTGTTGGCGGAAATGCAGTGACCGAAGAATGCCCGATCGAGACGTACAACGAAGTCTTCAACATCAATCACAACGGCTCGGTGCGCTGTATTCAGGCCGTACTGCCCGGCATGCGCGCACGGCGCAGCGGCACCATCGTGAACGTGTCGTCGGTGGTCGGCAAAATCACCGCTATTGCCCAGTCACCGTATTACGTGTCGAAGTGGGCAGTCGAAGGCATGAGCGAAGGTCTCGCCCAAGAACTTGCGCCATTCGGTATTCGTGTTGCAATCATCGAGCCCGGTGTTACGCGCAGTTCGATCTTTGCCAAGAACATCGATGCGCCAAATCAATCTGGCGCCTATGACGCGCACTACCGACGACTGTTCGCGTTTTATGCAGAGGGAATCGCCAAAGCAACGCCCGCCGAAGAAGCCGCAGCGACAATCCTCGAAGCCATCACGACGCACGAGCCGCGTCTGCGTTGGCGCTGTTCGTGGGGCGCAGATGAACTCATTCGTGCGCGCGAATCAATGACCGATGAAGAATGGGTGGCGCTCGGTCAACACGATGATGACAATGCGTACTACGACGAGTTCGAGCAACGGTTCGGTCTCGATATTCGCCCGAAGGGCTGAGCTCGTACGTGACCGGCCACCCTGGGCGACCGCACTGACCTAACCCACTGAGTGGCCACATCTCAAAGTTGACAAAACGGGTCAACATTTGGTTGACTGTGGGTTGATACCACCACGCAGTTCGCAACCGCACAACGAGAGGCCCTCCAATGACCATCCGACTTGGTGACATCGCTCCCGACTTCACTGCCGACACGACCCAGGGTCGAATCTCGTTTCACCAGTGGCTCGGCGAATCGTGGGGCGTGCTCTTTAGCCACCCGAAAGATTTCACCCCAGTGTGCACCACGGAGCTCGGCTACGTCGCACGAATCAAGCCCGAATTCGACAAACGTAACGTGAAGGTGATTGGTTTGTCGGTCGACCCCGTCGACTCGCATGTGAAGTGGGAGGCCGACATTGCCGAAACCCAAGGCACGCCGGTGAACTTCCCGATGATTGGTGACTCTGATCGCAAGGTGAGCGATCTCTACGGCATGATTCACCCGAACGCAAATGACACGCTCACGGTGCGCAGTGTGTTCGTGGTAGGGCCCGACAAAAAGGTGAAACTTTCCATCACGTATCCCGCGTCAACTGGTCGTAACTTCGACGAAATCTTGCGCGTCATCGACTCGTTGCAGCTCACCGCAAAGCACAAAGTGGCGACGCCAGCGAATTGGAAGCATGGTGACGATGTGATCATTGGTTCAGCCGTCAGCGACGACGAAGCGAAGCAGCTGTTTCCCCAAGGCTGGAAGACAGTGAAGTCGTATCTGCGCGTCTTGCCACAACCGAAGTAAGAAACTCACCACATTCGTAAGTGCTTCACAACTAGCCTGACGATGTGACTTCACTCCCCCCACCAACGGCCACCAACGCGACTCACGCAGCCCACGCGAAAGGTGCCACCAAGATCTACGGCACTGGTGACAGCGAGGTGCGCGCCCTCGATGACGTCGACGTTGCCTTTCAGCGTGGCAAGTTCACCGCAATCATGGGCCCGAGCGGGTCAGGAAAGTCCACCCTCATGCACTGCATCGCCGGGCTCGACTCACTCACGAGCGGATCGGTGTCCATCGGCGACACCGATCTCTCGAAACTGAGCGACAAGGCACTCACGCAACTGCGCCGCGACAAGGTCGGATTCATCTTTCAGGCGTTCAACTTGATACCCACTCTCACGGCGTACGAGAACATCGTGTTGCCGTTGACCCTTGGCAAGAAGAAGGGCGATGAGACGTGGATCAACCGAGTGATCGACACCATCAGTCTGCGCGACCGCCTCGAGCACCGACCGAGTGAACTTTCCGGCGGCCAGCAACAGCGCGTTGCAATCGCCCGTGCGCTCGCCAGCCAACCCGACATCATCTTCGCCGACGAGCCAACGGGCAACCTCGACTCAAAGACGGGCACCGAAGTGCTCACGTTCATGCGCCGCGCTGTTACCGACCTTGGCCAAACCATCGTGATGGTGACCCACGACGCCACGGCTGCTAGCTATGCCGACCGAATCGTGTTTTTGGCGGACGGCAAGGTGGCTGGCGAGATGTTCTCGCCGACCGCGCAGAAGGTGCTCGACTATCTGAAGCACCTCGGCGAATAAGTCGCCTATGTTGCGACTCGCCCTCAAGATGACCTGGGCCCGCAAGGGTCGCCTGGTGCTCACCTCGCTTGCGATCATTCTTGGCACCGGGTTTTTGTCGGGCACGTTCGTGTTCCGCGACACCATCAACCAAACGTTCGACCGATTGTTCTCCGACGTCTTCCGCGACGTAGACGCCTACGTGCGCTCGACTGCCTTCATTGAACTCGACTTCGGCGGCGAGCAACGCGCCGGCACACCGATCTCTGCTCTCGAGACGGTTCGAAATGTCGAAGGCGTTGTTTCAGCGACTGGCGACATTCAAGGGTTCGCTCGAGTGATCGGCAAAGACGGTAAACCCCTTGGCAGCGAGGGCGGCGGTCCACCGACTTTCGGCAGCATCGCTTCCGACGATTCTGCAGGTCTGTGGAGCGTCGTTGAAGGTCGTCTGCCCAACGGCCCCAAGGATGTGATGCTCGACCGCGCCACCGCTGACAACGGCGAATTCATCATTGGTGACACCGTAAGGGTGATAGCTGCGCGTGGCGCACGCGAGTTCACACTGGTCGGTATCGCGTCGTACGGCGACATTTCGTCACCGGGTGGCGCCACGTTCGCTCTCTTCGACCAGCCGACAGCGTCGGAGTTCTTGCTCGAGCCTGGCTTCGTCGATGCATTCCTCATCGAAGGTGACGATTCGGTCAGCGACGAAGTGCTCGCCCAACGCATCGATGCCGCACTCGCCGACGAGTTGAAACTCGAAACGCTCACCGGTGCCGAGATCACTGCCGAAGTGCAGGGCCAGATCAAAGACGTACTGAACATCTTCTCCACCTTCCTCATCGTGTTTTCCTACATCGCTCTTGGCATCGGCTCATTTGTCATCTACAACGTGTTCTCCATCACCGCCGCACAGCGACAGCGCGAGAATGCATTGCTGCGGGCCATCGGCGCAAGCCGTCGCCAAGTGTCGCGCGCGCTGCTCGTCGAGGGCACACTCATGGGGGTGGTGGGTTCATTACTCGGCTTTGCAGTCGGCATCGGACTGTCGCAGTTGCTGAATGCACTGCTGAAGGCGACTGGCTTCGAAGTGCCAACCGCAGGGTTGGCAATCAAACCTGGCTCGCTCGTCAACACGATGATTGCGGGTGTGAGCGTGACCGTCTTTGCCGCGTGGTTGCCGGCACGTAGAGCCGGTCGCGTGCCGCCGCTTGCGGCATTGCGCGATACTGCGCTCGATACGGCCGGCAACCTGAAGCGCCGTGTGATCATCGGTCTGGTGTTGATTGCACTCGGCGTGGTGGGGCTCATCGCAGCCAGTAACGACGCACCGATTCAAGTGCTCGGCCTCGGCGTACTCGGAGTGTTTGCCGGCATTCTCGTGCTTGGGCCAGCCATTGCCCGACCGGTGGCACTTGCTCTCGGCAAGCCCGTCGCCGCGCTGCGCGGAGTTAGTGGCACCATGGCCCGACAGAACGCTGCCCGTAATCCAAAGCGCACGTCTCGCACTGCCGCACCCGTGTTGCTCGGCGTTGCACTCGTCACGGCCTTCACTGCACTCGCCGCCAGTATTCGTTCAGAGATTCGCGACACCTTCGGTGCTGCGTTCAGCGGTGACTTCGCACTCACCGTCGACTCACAAGGTTTCGGCGGGATTCCGCTATCGGTCACCGATCAGATTGCCGGCCTTGATGGCGTCGCGCAGGCCACGGGGGTCGGCTTCACCAGCGTGCGCATCGTTGACCCCAACGACACCACCGTCGACCCGGCGTCGATGATGCGTGGCAACTTCGTGCAGACCATCAACCCCGCCACCATCGTCGGTCTCTTCGACCTCGGCGTCACCGAGGGCGACCTCTCGTCGCTCGGCCGCGACGGACTCTTCGTCGACGCGGGCCGCGCCACCGAACGCGGCTGGCAAGTCGGCACGCGCCTGCAGGTGATTCGCATCGACGGTGCGGTTATCGATGCCGAAGTGCGCGGGCTTGTCTCAGGTGAGACGAGCTTTGCCAACTACGTCGCCAGCCGCGAGATGTTCGCTGATGCGCCCACCCCAATCTTTGATTCGTTCGTCTACATCAAGGCGGCACAAGGTGCGGCGCTCGATGAAGTGGAAGCCCGTATTGCTGCCATCAGCAGCGATGCCGGCATCGGTACTCTGCAAAGCAAAGAGGGCTTCATCGACGCACAAGCGGCGCAGGTCAATCAGGTGCTCGGATTGATTTACGGTCTGCTTGGGCTATCAATCATCATCGCCATCGTCGGTATCGTCATCACACTGCTGTTGTCGGTGTTCGAACGACGACGAGAGATTGGTCTCTTGCGCGCCGTCGGCATGACTCGCGCACAAGTGCGCACCACTGTGCGTTGGGAAAGTGTCATCACCTCGCTGCTCGGTGCGGTCACCGGCGTGGTGCTAGGCATCGTGATGGGTGTTGTGGTGGTGGCGGCACTCGCCGACGACGGTGACGGCATTACCTTCCGCTTGCCGGTAACGGGCACGCTCGTGATCGTGGTGATTTCGTTCATCCTTGGTGTGGTCGCCGCGATCTATCCGGCGTGGCGCGCCACGAAGGTAAACGTCGTCGAGGCGATCAGCACCACTTAACGGTTACGACGCGTCGTCGAGCGGCTCAGCAAACACCCGTGCGGCGGGGTGTTGATCGGTCGGCGTGTCATCAATGAGACGTCGTGGTGCCGTCACTGATGGAGTGTGCACGGTTTGGCATCCGCTGCACCAATACAGCACACGGTTGGCTTCGCCATGATGGGTCACCCGCACGAGTTCGCCGCAACGTGCACACTTTTTTCCTTGCCGACCGTAGACGGCGAGGCCTCCGTCAACGCTTGGTGCGGTGATACGTGCAGTTCGTGACACGTTGGCACGCAACATTTCGTGCGCCAGGTCGACGAGATCACGACACTCATCGCGCGACAAGTCACCCACCTTCGCCCACGGGTGCAGCTCGGTGGCCCACAACAGTTCGCAGCGATACACGTTGCCCACGCCGCACATCACACGTTGGTCGAGCAAGACTTCGGCAACGCTCGTCTCCGCGGGGTCATACGACATCATGCGCCGCACGCACTCGTCGAAGTCAACGTCGGGCTGACACAGGTCGGGCCCAAGTGAGCCGAGGATCGGATGCCGGCGTGGGTCGAAGTCGCGATACGTCTCGACAATCGGCGCAGAAAAACAGACGGCCTCCCAGTCGGCGGTGCCGATCACCACGCGCGCGCGACGCGGCGGCTTGCGCCAGCGTTCACCTGGTCGATACACGTGCCATGAACCGGTCATCCGCATGTGGGTGTGCAGCACGATGCCGTCATCCCACACAATTTCGAGGTGCTTCCCCCGACTGCGTACTTCCTCGATCGTTTGACCGACGCGCGGCAACACGCCGGTGATTCGTGGGGCTTCAAATCTCGTCATCTTCTTGCCGATGAGTGCCGTGCGTAACGCGGCGGCTGCACGATAGATCGTGTCGCCCTCTGGCATGGCGAAAAGAGTACTTCGCAATAGGTTGTTGGGCGTGACCAACACGCCATCTGACGACCGATCAGTTGAACCTGGCGCACCAAAAGATGACGAACCTGTTCAACCTGAACTGCAGTTGCCCGACGATGCTCACATGGTGCGTCGTGCAGCCCAGCGCTATGGCACGGTTGGCGCGATGTTGGCCGGCGGTATGGTCGCGTTCGACCGATTACTCGGCCGCAAGCCAAAAGAAGAACCTGCGGTAGTGATCGAAGCCTCGAGTGAACCTGAAGATATTGAAAAGGGGATCTCGCTCACGCTCGAACAACCTGACGGCGAAACCCTTGACGTGTTTGCCCCGCCGCCTGGGCGACGGCGAGCTCGGGCATATCGGCGGCGCCGACGCAGCGACGGGCAAGAGGCCTAGGCGCTACACCCGCTCGTCGGGCTGGCCGAACGGCTTACGGCAGCACGCCGACTGAGGCGAGCGCCAATCGAATGAGTCGGTCGTGACCGCTCGTCATGTCGCGACGCACTCCTTCGCTGACCGCCTGGGTGGGGGTGTACCACGCGAGGTCGAGTGCGGCTTGCGTCGGCTGACAGTCGCCTGACACCGGCACCACGAACGCCAGGCTCACCGCGTGTTGACGTGGGTCATGAAACCCCGAGATGTTCGGGTCGGGGAAGTATTCCACCACGGTGAAAGGTGCCGGCTCGGGTGGAATCTTCGGCAGGGCGAGCGGGCCGAGATCTTTTTCTAGGTGCCGCAACAGTGCTTCACGAATTCGTTCGTTGAGCAGCACGCGGCCCGACACGACGGTGCGCGAGATGGTGCCGTCGGGGGCTTGGCGCAGCAACATGCCCACGTGGGTGACGACCCCCATGTCGTCGATGCGCACCGGCACGGCATCGACGTAGACGAGCGGCACCTGGCCGCGCACGGCGTCCAGCTGCTGTGGGTCGAGCCAGTTGGTGCGGGTGTCGATGTGGTCGGTCATGGGTGTGGTGCAGGTCGCGCGCGACCTAGTCTTCGCGCATGACTCGCTCTGAGAAACTACTCGCTGCCGTGCTCGTTGTCGCTGGCGTTTCGCATTTCTTGAACCCCGAGTTCTTTGACCCGATCGTGCCACCCTGGGCACCGGGCTCGGCACGTTTCGCGACGTATGCCAGCGGCGTCGCCGAGATTCTCGTTGGTCTCGGCATCGTGGTGGCGCGCACGCGAAGGTTGGCCTTGTGGTCGGCAGCGGCACTCTTTCTTGCGGTGTATCCGGCGAATCTCTACATGGCGTGGGATTGGCGCGACCGCGAGTTGAGTGAACGTCTCGTCGCCTATGGTCGACTGCCGCTGCAGATACCTCTTATCTGGTGGGCGGTGGCGCTCGCCAAGCGCACTGCGCGACCGGCGTAGCGACGTGTTGCGGCTGCTACCAGTTGCCGGCGACGTACTTGGTTTCGAGAAACGCAAGCAAACCGTCATGGCCGCCCTCGCGACCAAGGCCCGATGCCTTGACACCGCCGAACGGTGCAGCGGGGTCTGAAACGAGACCACGATTGAGGCCGATCATGCCGGTCTCAAGTGCCTCGGCAAACTTGAGTCCGCGACCAACGTCGCGTGTGAAGACATACGACACCAACCCGTGATCGACGGCGTTGCAATGGGCGAGAATGTCATCGGCATCGGTGAAACGCACGATCGGCGCAACCGGCCCAAAAATCTCTTCTTGCAAGATTGATGCACCGAACTTCACGTCCGTGAGCACCGTCGGGTGATATCCGAATGACTTGTCACTCGCCCGCTTGCCACCGCAGGCCACGGTGGCGCCTTCTGCCACCGCACCATCGACGAGCGCTGCAACATGGTCTTGTTCTTTTCTCGATACGAGCGCGCCGACATGCGTCTTCGGATCGAGACCGTCACCCAACACGAGTGACGACATGCGCTTGGTGAAAGCGTCAACAAACCTGTCGTGAATCTTCTCATGCACGAAGAACCGGTTGGCCGCCGTGCATGCCGCACCACCATTGCGCATCTTGGCAAGCAATGATCCTTCGACAGCAACGTCAAGGTCGGCGTCGTCGAAGATCACAAGTGGTGCATTGCCGCCGAGTTCCATCGAACAGTTGATGATGCGCTCGGCTGCCTGCGCCAAGAGCAGCGAACCAACAGCGGTCGAGCCGGTGAAACTCAGCTTGCGCACTTTGCCCGACGAGAGCATCGCCGACACCGCGGGACCAGCCGGTTCGGGCACCACCACGTTGACCACACCGTCGGGCACGCCAGCCCGACGCAGGATCTCACAGATGGCGATTGCGGTGAGCGGTGTGTTGCTCGCGGGCTTTAACACCACCGTGCAACCAGCGGCGAGAGCCGGACCAATCTTGCGAGTTGCCATCGCCGCCGGAAAGTTCCACGGCGTCGCGAGCAACGAAACACCAACCGGCTGACGCGAGACGAGCAACCAGTTCGCACCCGACGGAGCACGGCGGTAGTCACCGTCGATGCGCACGGCTTCTTCGCTGAACCAGCGGAAGAATTCAGCGGCGTAGGTGACTTCGGCTTTCGCATCAGCGAGCACTTTGCCGTTTTCTTGCACGATGGTGCGGGCCAGCGACTCGTGATCAGCCATCATCAGTTCCCACGCCTTGCGCAACACTTCAGCGCGCACGCGCGGTGCGGTGGCTCGCCATGACGCAAACGTTGTATCGGCGCGATCGACAGCCGCCAGACAGTCGGCAATATCGGCACGCGGCACCCGACCCACGAGCGAGCCGTCGTAGGGATTCTTGATGTCGATTGTCGTCACGCCCTCCATTGTCGCAGATACGACAAGTAGCCTCGCTGCGTGGTACGCCGACGGTTATTGCTCGCATTGTTCGTTGCAATCGCCGTCAAATCGTCGGCATACGGCGTAATGTTCACGATGCTCGACGACTATCGCGAGCAGTTTGGCATCAACGAGGGCGCACTTGGGCTGGTTATTGCCATCGGCTTCTTCACCTCGTTCTTTGCCCAGCTCACGATTGCCCCGCTCGCTGATCGAGGTCGTTCACGTCAGCTGATCTTCATTGGTCTCGCACTCGCCATCATTGGCAACTTTGCAATGGCATTTTCTGACACGCTGCCGCAGTTGTTGGGCTCACGCTTCTTGTCAGGCTTGGGCCTCGGTTGCGCCCTTCCGGCGATGCGCCGTGTCATCATCGTGAGCGACCCCGAACACCTTGGTCGCAACCTCGGTCGAGTGCTCTCGTGTGAGGTGGGTGGTTTCGCCGCCGGGCCGGTGATCTCGGCGTTTCTCGTCGAACCGTTCGGTATTCCCGCACCGTTCATCGTGATTGGTACGGCACTTGCACTCGTCACCTTGGTGATCTTTTCGATGCCGATTCCGGAGGTTCCTGCCGAAGACCACCCCGCCGAGCGATTCGCTGTCGACTTGCTGCGAGATCGTGCCGTCGCTGCTGGTGTGCTCGTCGGTATCGCGGTGTTCTTCATGATCGGCACGTTCGACTCATTGTGGGCCTTGATGATGAACGACCTCGGCGCACCAACGTGGATGGCCAATACGGGCGTGACGCTGTTCGTGTTGCCGATGGTCTTCATGGCGCCGTACGGCGGCAAATTCGTGCAACGGGTCGGGCCATTTCGTGCAGGCGGCTTTGGCATGTTGTTTGGTGCTGCGTGCATGGGTTTGTATGGCGCAGTCTCGTTGCCGTGGTTGTTGATGGCGGTGTTCCTCGTGCACACATTGAATGACGGCATGACGGTGACAGGTGCCGGTGTTGCAGTCGGCATGGTCGCACCGACCGAACGACAGGCGGGTGCACAAGGTCTTCTCGGTGGTGCACAAACCTTGACGGGCGGAGTCTCAGCGTCGTTCGCCGGTGTGTCATACGAGGTACTCGGTCGCACCACCACGTTTGCGATTGCTGCAGCCGTGATAACAACACTCATCGTCGGCGCACGACTGCTGGCCGGTGCTCGATGGACAACGCGTGGGCAACTGACGGCGCCTCCCGCACACGTCTGACCGATGGCTCGTTGCTGACCCATGGCACATCGCGACGGCGACGGGTTCATTCGCTGCACGTGCGGTCACTCGCACTGGGGCCTGCATGGCGCTGCAGGGTTGTTGCTTGTGCGCACCGACTTGGAGCAACCGAGCGTGCTTCTGCAACTGCGTGCCGGTTGGACACACGGTGGCGGAACGTGGGCACTTCCCGGCGGTGCACGTGACTCGCACGAAGACGTGATTACTGCCGCGTTGCGCGAAGCAGCAGAAGAAGTAGGTGTCGATTATTCGCGAGTCGAGGTGCGCAAAATCTTTAGCGATGACCACGGCAACTGGCGATATGACACGGTGATTGCCTTCGCGCAAGATGACGCCGGTATCTTCGCCGCCAACCACGAGACGAGTGAGATCGAGTGGGTGGCGCTACCTGACGTAGGCGACTACGACTTGCACCCAGGGCTTGCTGCGCACTGGACGACGATTGCCGAACTCGTGCGACGCGAACTGTCCGCCTGACGGCGCGACTTCTGCTGCGCCGAGATTGCGGCGAACTACAGCGCGACGGCGTACAGTTCGTGCACGTCGCCGCGAGTTGGGTACTTCGGCGTGTTCAAAATGATGAGATCGCGCAACGCATCTTGCGTGAGGTCGTTGATGTTGTCGCTAGTCGCGCCGAGGTCGCGTAGACGCTTATTCGTGCCGACCGTCGCCGACAACTTTTCCACCGCGGCAATGCCCGCCTCGGGGTCGTGCTCTGAGCCCAACGCTTCGCCGATGTCGGCGTAGCGACGCGCGACTACGTCACGATTGAAGCGCATCACATGCGGCAACATCGTGGCGAGCGTCTGGCCGTGTGCTTGGTGCAACTGGCCCGAGATCGGGTGGCCAGTCGCGTGCACCAAACCGAGCAGCGGACCTGACGAGAACGCGCGACCTGCGAGGTGAGAGGCGACTTGCATCTGTGCGCGTGCTTCGAGGTCGCTGCCGTTAGCGACTGCTTTCGGCAACCACTGGCCGGTGAGACGAATCGCGTGCAGTGCGAGCGCGTCAGCGAAAGGGTTCGAGTTTGCCGACGTGTAGCACTCGATCGCGTGCGTGAGCACGTCCATGCCACACGCAGCCGTGCCGCGCGAGGGCATGCCGACGGTCAGCGTCGGGTCGAGCAAGATCACCACGGGTGCAACCGTCGGGTTGCTGAACGTCAGTTTGCGGTGCACTTTCGGGTTGGTGAGCGTGTCGGTGATGAGACCACCCCCGTTGGTTTCTGATGCAGTTCCCGAGGTAGTTGGAATCGCGATCGTCGGGAGGCCAGGCTTCGACGCCTGCGCCTTCGGTGCGAGCGTGCTGAAGTCGATGCGATCGTTGGCATCGAGGTTCGGAGCGAACGCGAGGTTCAAATTGTCGACACCATTGGGAGCAGCGAGTGCGATGTACTTGCCGCAGTCCATCACCGAACCGCCACCGATGAACACCACGACCGTGCCCTCGACGCCGAAGCGGTTGAGTGCTGCGACACCCGCTGCGACGTTGACATCGGTCGGGTTGGGCGACACTTGGTCGAATACGTGCGTCTGCACGCTCGCTTTCTCGAGCACGTCGACGATCGGCGCAACGATGCCCGCGCCACGCACTCCTTGGTCGGTGACGATGAAGGCTTTCTTGCCGCGCTTCAACACATGTTGCGGTAGCGACGCGGCGACACCCGGACCCGACACGGTCTCGGGCGACACTGCGAGGTTGAACATGCGCTGAGCGGTGACATCGGGACCGAGGTCACGTGATGGTTTCTTGGCTGCTGGTTTGGCCGACTTCTTGGCAGTTTTCTTCGCGGACTTTTTCTTGGCCGTCTTCTTCGCTGCCTTCTTCTTGGGCGACTTCTTCGCCGGCTTCTTCTTCGACTTCTTCTTTGATGCCATGGTGATTACGTCCTCCCGAGATGGCGGGCGCAGTCGCCCGCCGCCGTCACGGTAGCAAAGCGAGTCGACGCCGACTCAGGCCGGGCCGCGTCGTGCAGACTGCGGCGTCAGGCCGGGCCTGAGAATTGGTGGCTACCGCGCTCGTACTCGGTGGTCGGCTGCGGATCGCCTTCAAATCGAGCGATTTCAGCGCGCCCGACCACGTGCCAGTGCACCTCGTCGGGGCCGTCGGCAAGGCGCAACGTGCGCTGGCCGGCGTACATCCGGGCAAGC
>RGSV01000130.1 GCA_010025655.1 Acidimicrobiia bacterium | reverse complement strand
ACATCGTCACCCAGGCGTTGGAGCGCTTGGAAGACGTCTTTGTCGGCATGGGGTTCAAGGTGGCCGAGGGTCCAGAAGTTGAGACCGACTTCCACAACTTCACGGCGCTGAACATGCCGCCAAACCATCCGGCGCGCAGCGGCTTTGACACGCTGTTCGTGAAGCACGGCGCGCCAGGCTCAACGTTGTTGCGTACGCACACGTCACCAGTGCAAATTCGCGTGATGCAAGAGTGGCCGCTGCCGATCTATGCGGTGATGCCTGGCCGCGTGTTTCGTCGCGACACGCCCGACGCCACACACATGCCGGTGTTCCACCAAATCGAAGGACTCGTCGTCGACAAGGGCATCACCTTTGCGCACTTGGCGGGCACCATCGAGGCGTTCACCAAGGCGTTCTTCGGCAGCGACTTCACCAGTCGACTGCGGCCGAGTTTCTTCCCCTTCACCGAGCCGAGTGCCGAGTTCGACGTGCGCGGCGCCAACGGCAAATGGGTCGAGTTGGGTGGCTGCGGCATGGTGCACCCCAACGTGTTGCGCGCAGGCGGCATCGACCCCGAGGTGTACACCGGTTTCGCCTTCGGTTTCGGCATCGACCGCATGGCCAAAGAACGTCACGCCGTTGCCGACTTGCGTGACATGTATGCCAACGACTTGCGTTTCGTGAGGCAGTTCTAGTCGTGCGCATCGTTCGCTCGTGGTTGGAAGAGTTCGTCGACGTGCGCAAGGTGAGCGACGAGCAGCTCGCCGACGCCATCACGTCTCTTGGGCTGTCGGTTGAAGCCACTGAAGTGGTGGGCACTGCAATCGCTGGTGTCGTGGTCGCCAAGGTGTTGCGCACCGAGCGCCACCCTGAAGCCAACAAAGTGCACCGTGTGTGGGTTGACGCCGGAGACGGCGGCGAGCGCCACGTGTGGTGCGGTGCGTTCAACATGAAGGCGGGAGATCTCGTGCCGTTGGCCACCATCGGCACCAAGATGCCCGACGGTCGCGAGATTCTGCGCCGCGGAATGTTCAACATTGATTCTGAAGGGATGCTGTGCTCGGCTGCCGAGCTCGGCGTAGCGAGTGATGCATCGGGCATCTTGATTCTTCCGGCAACAGCGAAACTTGGTCGCAACGTGTTTGATGCACTCGGCATCGCTCGCGACGTGGTGTTCGATCTCGATGTCACACGCAATCGCCCCGACTGCACTGGTCATCTCGGCGTAGCACGCGATGTCGCGGCAAAGTTCGGCAAGAAGTTCACCCCACCCAAGGGCGATGGTGGCAAGAAGGGCACGCCGCGCAAGGTGCCCGTAAGGATTATTGCCGACAAGGCGTGCGCCCGATTCAACGTCACCGTGATGAGTGGCATCGTCGTCGGACCATCGCCTGATCACCTCGCTCGCCGTCTGCTCGCGGCAGGCATGCGACCGATCAACAATGTGGTCGATGCGTCAAACCTGGTGATGCTCGAGACCAACCAGCCCAACCACGCCTACGACGCAGCGAAGGTCGCATCAGGCTTTCGCATTCGCTTCGCCACGATGGGCGAGCGGCTCGTCACCCTTGACGGCAACAATCGCGCACTCACAACCGACGACTTGCTGATCTGTGACGGTGACGATCGCGCCATCGGCATCGCGGGTGTGATGGGCGGCGCAAACACCGAAATCTCCGACGTCACTACGGAGATCGCCCTCGAAACCGCCTGGTTTGACCCCACCACCGTGCGGTTGACGAGCCAGCGTCTCGCGTTGCGCACCGAGGCATCGGCACGTTTCGAGCGCGGCGTCGACCCGCAGGGCGTTGACTACTCCGTCGCACGATTCGCCGCGATCTTGCGCCAGTCGTGTCCCAAACTCGTGGTGCACGGCGGGGCGAGTGACCCAAAGACCAAGCACCTGCCGAAACCTGCAGTCATCTCGCTGCGAGTTGCACAAGTGAATCGCGTGCTCGGCACGTCGCTCGGCGCCCGTGACGTGTCGGCCGTGCTTACCCGAATCGGCTTTGACTGTTCGCCCAAGAAGATTGCCGTCAAGAAGGGCTCGCTCGTGGCAGCCGGCCCTGGGTTCAGTGTGAACGTGCCGTCGTGGCGACCCGACTGCACCGACGAGATCGACCTTGTCGAAGAAGTCGCCCGCCACGTGGGGTACGAGACACTCGGCAAGCGGGTATCTCAGTCGACGCAGCCCGGCGGTTTGTCACCGTTGCAGCAACGACGCCGAGCCTTGCGTGATCTTGTGTTGTCATTCGGCGCCAGCGAGGCGATGCCGAACCCGTTCTTGGCACCAGGCGACCACGAAAAGGCTGGTGTCGTGACATCGGAAAATCGGTCGGGTAGCGCCCTTTCTTTGGAGAACCCGCTCGTGGCCGAAGAGAGCATCTTGCGCACGTCGTTGCGCCCCGGCATGTTGAAAGCAGTCGCGTTCAATCTCGCACACCGCGCCGACCACATTTCGCTCTTCGAGTTGGGTCACGTGTATCCACCCAGCAGCACCGAACTGCCCGACGAGCACGAGCAGCTCTGCATCATGGCGGTGGGCGTCGACGCGAGCGTCGCCGTTGATTGGTGGTCACAGATCGTCGCAGTGTTCGGTGTGGGCGCACAACTCGACCAGACACGGGTTCCCGAGGGTTACCACTCGACGCGCAGCGCTACGTTGTCACGCGGCAAGCAAGTGGTCGGCTACGTCGGAGAACTCGACCGTCTCGTGCTTGCCGCCCATGACATCTCTGAGCGAGTCGCATGTCTCGAAGTCAACGCATCGTTGTTGCTTGCCGAGTCGCCGAAGGTGCCAGCCGCAAAACCTGTCAGTCGGTTTCCTTCCAGTGATTTTGACCTCGCGTTCGCCGTGCCCGCGCGCGTTACCGCCGCCGCGCTGCATCGGGCGTTGCGTCAAGCCTCGGGTGGGCTCGGTGAAGAAGTGGTGCTTTTTGACGTCTTTCGAAAGTCGCCGACTGACGACACCCGAAGTTTGGCGTATCGCTTGCGTTTGCGTGCGACTGACCGAACGCTCACTGACACCGAAGTTGCCGCAGTTCGCTCTGCCTGCATTGTCGCCGCCGAGAAACTCGGCTGCACGCTTCGCGGCTAACTGCTCAGGCGGGCGGAATCAACGCGCCCGTGAACACCTGCCAGGCGAGTGCTGACTTGGCAACGAAACTGAGCACGATGTAGGTGCGCTCACCCACGAGGTAGTCGGCGAATCGACCTTTGGCGCGATACTGCAGCCACTGCACTAACGCAAAGCAGTTGAAGAAGAGAAATAGCGACACCACGATGCCGTAGACGAACCCCGGCACCTCGGTGTTTGGCGGCCCATTGGGGGAGAACAGGTTGACTACCACCGCGATCCACGGCACGATGCCGGCGATGCAGCCGAACCAGAAGGGCAAGAGTTGACCGTCACCAGGCGTGGTGAAGCGCTCTTGCAGCCAGCCGAAGAGAATCATGCTCATGTTCACGCCGAACACCGAGAGCAAGGCGACGTAATCTGCCACGCCGTTCAGCTGCATGATGAGCACGATCATGATTGACGACGAGACCGAGTACTCCACCCAGCGGAATACGTTGATGTGCTTGCCGAGCCCGGCTGCGTAGCTAGGGAAGCCGACGGGGGAGGCCACCAAGAAGTGGAAGAACGCCGACAGCGCCATGAACGCAGCGACCATGTAGGAGATGTTGAGCCCGAAGAGATCGACCGGGTCAGAGAAGTTGCCGGTGCCGGGGGCTTCGGAGAGGTATGTGGCCTTCACCGGGAGCGAGACGTCGGTGGCGAGTACGAGAATTGCTATCAGCGACGCGAGGTGCAAGAGCCCCGCGAAGATGTTGAGCGTGCGCAGTTTGGCAATGCGTGGGTCCATGCGCCCACAGTACGGCACCCCCGCTGATTAGGGTGCGAACGTGTCGAATGTGTCGAACCTTGACGAACAGGGTCGCCCTGAGCCAGAACCTGCCGTCGGCGAACTCGAAACATTGCTCGGCTATCTCGAGTTTCACCGCGCAACGCTCGAGTGGAAGACGCGCGGCCTCAGCACCGAACAATTGCGTCGCACCACCGCGGCAAGTTCGATGACGCTCGGTGGTTTGCTCATGCACATGGCGTACGTCGAAGACCATTGGTTC
>RGSV01000129.1 GCA_010025655.1 Acidimicrobiia bacterium | reverse complement strand
TGTGCAGTATCACCCCGAGGCAGGGCCTGGTCCACACGACTCGCGGTATCTCTTCGCTCGATTTGCCGAACTCATGCAAGGTGCGAGGTAGTCATGCCTCGGCGCAACGATTTGCACAGCATCTTGGTGATTGGTTCAGGGCCAATCGTCATCGGACAAGCGTGTGAGTTTGACTACTCGGGAACGCAGGCCTGTCGAGTGTTGCGGGCTGAGGGCTATCGGGTGATTCTGGCGAACTCGAACCCGGCCACAATTATGACTGACCCCGACTTCGCTGACCGCACGTACATCGAGCCGCTCACGGTTGAGGTGCTCGCAGCAATCATCGAACGCGAGCGCCCTGACGCGGTCTTGCCGACGCTCGGTGGCCAAACTGCCCTCAACCTGGCGATGGCGTTGCACGGGCGCGGACTCGTCGGCGTGCCAGGAACTCCCGAGCTCATCGGTGCCAACGCTGAAGCCATCGCAACCGCCGAAGACCGTGAGAAATTCAAAGAAGCAATGATCGAGATCGGCCTGAAGGTGCCCAAGAGCGGCATTGCCCACTCGATGAAAGAGGCAGAGGCAGTACTGAAGAAGGTGAATCTGCCCGTCATTATTCGCCCGGCCTACATCCTCGGTGGGCGCGGCACAGGTATCGCCACGACGATGAAGGAATTCAAGCAGGTGGTTTCGGCGGGTCTTGCGGCGAGTCCGATCAATGAGGTGTTGATCGAGACGTCAATCAAAGGTTGGAAAGAATACGAACTCGAGGTCATGCGCGACCGCGCCGACAACTGCGTCATCATCTGCTCGATCGAAAACGTCGATGCCATGGGTGTACACACCGGCGACTCGATCACGGTCGCGCCCGCGATGACGCTCTCTGACGTCGAATACCAAGAGATGCGAAACGCCGCGTTGGCTTGCATTCGTCGCGTGGGCGTTGAGACCGGTGGGTCGAATGTGCAGTTTGCGGTGAACCCTCGCACGGGTGAGCAGGTGGTCATTGAGATGAACCCCCGCGTCTCGCGTTCGTCGGCGTTGGCATCGAAGGCGACTGGGTTTCCCATCGCCAAAATTGCCGCCAAGCTCGCCGTCGGCTACACCCTTGACGAGATAGCTAACGACATCACCAAGAAGACCCCCGCGAGTTTCGAGCCAACCATCGACTATGTCGTCACCAAGGTGCCGCGGTGGGCTTTCGAAAAGTTCGAAGGTGTAAGTAACTCATTGGGCACGCAGATGCGCAGTGTCGGTGAGGCGATGGCCATCGGGCGCACGTTTCCCGAAAGTTTGCAGAAGGCCCTGCGCTCATTGGAAATCGGTCGGGCGGGTCTCAACTGTGATGCGGCGGAAAAGAACTTCGACGCACTTGACGACCTTGCGCTCTATGTCGCCATTGAAACCGCGACGCCTGACCGCATCTTCCAGGTCGGCGAATGCATACGCCGTGGCTTCAGCCTCGAGAAGTTGCACGACGCGACGGGTTATGACCTGTGGTTTCTCGATCAGATGAAGCTCATTTACGACGAGCGCGCAACCCTCGCGACACAGTCGCCGGCGACCCTTGATCGTCGGTCGTGGCGGCGCGCCAAGCGGCTCGGCTTCTCTGACACTCAATTGGCCTGGCTGTGGGGCAGTGATGAAGTCGAGATTCGACGCTGGCGAGAGGCGGCTGGTGTGATTCCCACCTACAAGTCGGTTGACACGTGCAGTGCGGAGTTCGCGGCTGAGACTCCGTACTTCTATTCCACCTATGAAGACGAGAGCGAGGTGAGACCCTCGACGAAAGAGCGGGTCATCATTCTCGGTAGCGGCCCGAATCGCATCGGCCAGGGCATCGAGTTCGACTACTGCTGTGTGCATGCGAGTTTCGCGCTGCGGGCCGCCGGATACGAAACGGTCATGCTCAACTGCAACCCCGAGACGGTGTCAACCGATTACGACACCTCTGATCGTCTCTACTTTGAGCCACTTACCACCGAAGACGTGTTGAACGTGATTGCCGCCGAGACCAAAGCGGCAGGCCGCTCACCGAAGGTGATCGTGTCGTTGGGCGGTCAGACCCCACTCAAGCTCGCGGGCAGCTTGCCGAGTGAACTCGTGGCGGGCACGTCGCCAGCATCGATCGACATCGCTGAAGACCGCGAACGCTGGAACGAACTTTGCACTCGTCTCGGCATCGCTCAGCCGCCGGGCGCCACCGCCACCGACTTGGAGAGCGCACGTGCCGTGACCGCACGTGTTGGTTATCCGGTGCTCGTGCGCCCGAGCTACGTGCTCGGCGGGCGAGCGATGCGCATCGTGCACGACGACGAGCAACTCGCAGCGGCGATGGCCGAGATGGAACGCTTCGGTTCGCTCGGTCGCGAAGGCGGGCTTTCATCGTCACGACCCGTACTCATCGACCGATTCCTGCAAGACGCCACTGAAGTCGATGTTGACGCCGTGCGCGATGCGAGTGGCGAGGTCTTGATTGGCGGTGTGATGGAGCACGTTGAGGAAGCCGGAATTCACTCTGGCGATTCGGCCTGTGCGTTGCCTGCCCAGAATCTTTCGGTAGCCGCGCTCGCCGCCATCGAAGCGAACGTGAAGAAGATTGCCGACGCCCTTGATGTGCGCGGACTCATCAATGTGCAGTTCGCCGTGGTCGACGACTCGGTGTTTGTCATTGAAGCCAACCCTCGCGCGAGCCGCACCGTGCCATTCGTCGCCAAGGCCACAGGTGTGCCGTTGGCAATGGTTGCCAGTCGCGTGATGCTCGGGGCGACACTCATGCAACTGCGAGATGAGGGTCTCTTGCGTGCTCCGGTGAGCGGACACGTGAGCGTGAAAGAAGCCGTGCTGCCGTTCTCGCGGTTTCCTGAAGTCGACACCACGCTCGGCCCAGAGATGCGCTCAACGGGCGAAGTGATGGGTATCGATGCCACCTTTGGTCGCGCCTTTGTCAAGGCTCAATCAGCGGCAGGCACCGAGTTGCCGGTGAGTGGTTTGGTCTTCCTTTCGCTGAACGACCGCGACAAAAGTGCAGCAGCCGAACTCGGTCAATCTTTGCGTGAAAGCGGCTGCAGCATCGTGGCGACGCAAGGTACGGCGGCGGCCCTTCGTGCAGCAGGCGTGGAAGTCGAACGAATCGTCGGCAAGGTGTCGCAGCGCGGCTCAAGCGACTCGCTAGGTGATGCAGTCGAGCTGATCGAGCGCCGCGAGATCGTATTCGTCATCAATACTCCGCAAGATCGCGGCACGCATCGAGATGGTGAGGCGATTCGCAAGGCTGCCAACGTCAATGGCGTCGCGCTTGTCACGACGGTGCGGGCAGCTCGAGCGGCTGTGCAGGGCATGCGTGAGCGAGTCGCGTCGCCGCTCGGCATTCGCTCGTTGCAGGAGTACCACGGGAACGCAGTGTGAACGTGACTGGTGGCGTGGCGGCACCCACTGAAGCCTTTCCCGCCGTGCGTGTTGGCTCGGTGCACTTGCGCAATCCGGTGATGACGGCGTCGGGCACGGCGGGCTATTCCGACGAACTCTCGGCCTACGTTGACCTCTCATCACTCGGTGCAGTCGTCGTGAAGTCGCTCGCGCCATTCGCGTGGCAAGGTAATTCCGCACCTCGTGTGCACGCACTCGAGGCGGGCATGATCAACGCAGTCGGCTTACAGGGTGGCGGTGTTGCCGCTTGGATTTCTGATTCGCTACCTCGGCTCGTTGCCCGACGTGCGTCAATCGTGGCCAGCGTGTGGGGTTTTCGCCCGAGTGACTATGCAGAGGCTGCGCGAATGTTGGCGCCAGTCGCCGATCAACTCGTGGCAGTCGAGGTCAATCTTTCGTGCCCGAATCTCGACCACGCGCGAGCGATGATCGCCCATGATGCGATGCTCTCTCATGAGGTCATCACTGCTGTTCGCGCTGAGCTGCCAGCCTCACTGCCGGTGTGGGCCAAGATGAGCCCGAACACCGACCGTCTCGTGACGATTGCCGAAACGGTGCTGGCGGCCGGAGCCGAAACCTTGGTGCTCGTCAACACGGTGCTCGGCATGGCAATCGACACCATGACTCGCCGACCGGTCTTGGGTAATGGTGGGGGCGGGGTAAGTGGTGCGGCGATTCACGCCGTTGCTGTGCGAAGCGTGTTTGATGTTCGCGTTGCTCTTCCACATGTTC
>RGSV01000128.1 GCA_010025655.1 Acidimicrobiia bacterium | reverse complement strand
GGCAAAATCATGCAAAAGTACGACAAGATTTACATCAACGGCAAATGGGTTGCCGCAAGCAGCCAAGACACGATTCAAGTCTTCGACTCGACCGACGAGTCGGTAATGGCGACGATTCCGGCCAGCACAGCAAAGGATGTCGACGCCGCCGCTAAGGCGGCGCACGGCGCATTCGAAGCGTGGGCCGCACTCGACAAGCAAGAGCGTGCTAAGTACATGAGCCGCATCGGCGACGGTCTCTCTGCCCGCATGGACGAAATCGCCACCGCTATCTCGCGCGAAACCGGCATGAGCAAGATGCTCAGCCAACTCGTGCAGGTGGGGTTGCCAATCAATTCGTTCAAGCAGGCGTCAGCGATCGCTGAGAGTTACGTCTACGAAAAAGAAGTAGGCAGTTCGCTCGTGGTGCGCGAGCCAATCGGAGTGGTCGGCTGCATCACACCGTGGAACTATCCGCTGCATCAAATCGCTGCGAAAGTCGCCTTCGCGATGGCCGCGGGCTGCACCGTGGTGCTGAAGCCGAGCGAAGTTGCGCCACTCGACGCCTTCATGCTTGCTGAGATCATCGATGAAATTGGTCTGCCCGCTGGTGTGTTCAATATGGTTACTGGTGTTGGCCCAGTCGTCGGCGAAGCCATTGCGGCTCACCCGCTGATCGACATGGTGTCGTTCACCGGCAGCGGTCGCGCTGGCAAGCGTGTGATGCAAGTTGGCGCCGAGACGGTGAAGCGTGTCGCGCTTGAGTTGGGTGGTAAGTCGGCCAACATCATCGGCGAAGATCTCGATGCCGAAACGTTCGGCAAGGCAGTGAAGTCAGGCGTCGGCAAGGCATTCTTGAATAGCGGACAAACCTGTTCGGCTCTCACACGCATGTTGGTGCCCAAGTCGCGTCTCGCAGAAGCCGAAGAGCATGCCGCCGCCGCGGCAAGCGCAATGAAGCCCTGCGACCCATTCACTGAAGGAATGAATCTCGGACCACTCGCTTCTGCCGCGCAGCGAGATCGCGTTAACGGCTACATCCAGAAGGGCATCGACGAAGGCGCGAAGTTGCTCGTCGGCGGTGTCGGTGTGCCTGAAGGCGTAACGAAGGGCTACTACGTGAAGCCAACGGTGTTCTCAGGTGTCACCGAAAACATGACGATTGCGCGAGAAGAGATTTTCGGGCCGGTCTTGAGCATCATGGCGTATAACGACATCGACGACGCGGTACGCATCGCCAACTCGACCGATTATGGCCTTGCTGGCGGAGTGTGGATGGCCGACAAAGACAAGGCCACCGCCGTAGCCCGTCGCATGCGCACCGGCCAGGTGGAAGTCAACGGTGGGGCGTTCAACCCGAATGCACCGTTTGGTGGATACAAGCAGTCGGGTAACGGCCGCGAGTACGGCGAGTACGGCTTCGAGGAGTTCCTCGAGATCAAGAGCATGCAGCGGTAGACGCACCGTTCAGTAGCATTTGTCTGCATCGCGGCGACGCGATGCATGCGGGTGTAGCTCAATGGCTAGAGTTCCAGCCTTCCAAGCTGGCTATGCGGGTTCGATTCCCGTCACCCGCTCCACGTTTATGACGATTGCGCTGGTGCGTCGACCGAGTTCTCGGCTCGCTGAGGGCATCGTCACCCATATTTCTCGCTCGACGGTTGACGTTGCTCTCGCCATTCGGCAGTGGGCGGCGTATGTCGACGCACTACGCACATTTGATTGGGACATTGCTGAGGTGCCACTGCTCGAGTCAGCCCCAGACAGCGTCTTCATCGAAGACACGGTGGTGATGTTCGAGGACGTCGCGGTCGTCACTCGACCGGGCGATGATCGCCGGAAGCCAGAGGTTGCCGCCGTCGAAACCGCGGTACGCGACCTTGGATACCGAGTCAAGCGAATCAACGAGCCCGGCACCCTCGACGGTGGAGATGTGCTGAAGGTAGGCAGCACGGTGTATGTCGGCATGGGCGGACGCACGAATCAGTCGGGGATCGATCAGTTGGCAACACATTTCAGCCCGCTTGGCGCGCACGTGGTGGTAGTACCCGTCACCAAGGTATTGCACCTCAAGTCAGCAGTCACTGCCCT
Organism: Acidimicrobiia bacterium; assembly: GCA_010025655.1. Lineage (GTDB taxonomy): Bacteria > Actinomycetota > Acidimicrobiia > Acidimicrobiales > Ilumatobacteraceae > F1-60-MAGs027. The sequence goes on along the minus strand of RGSV01000128.1, from coordinate 2,091 downwards.
GCCCGATGGCACAATCATCGGATGGAATCCTGCGGTTGACGATCAGTCGATCTTCACCAACTACCTCTCAATGCCTGAAGAGTCAGGGGCTCACGTCGTGGTGATTGACGAGCGGCGAGTGCTGATGGCAACCGATGCCCCACTGAGCACTGCACTTCTACGTTCGCGCGGCTACGAGGTGACCTGTGTCGACATCTCCGAGTTCCAAAAACTCGAGGGTTGTGTCACATGCCTCTCGGTGCGACTGCGTCACACCGTCGCATGATGGCGACCGTGTTCGTAGCGCGCGAAGAGAAAACCTTCGTCGTCCACACACAGTTGCGCGAGCCTCCACGGTTCGCGTGATGCCGGCGGGCCGAAGGCTATTCGCGTTGAATCTGCTGATACAAAGCGCGGTGCATAGGTGAGGCAGACTTCGTCGACCAATCCGGCGGCGAGCATCTGGCCGTTGAGCACTGCCCCACCTTCGAGCAAACATGTGTTGCCCGAGATTCGTCGCACGATGTCGGCGACATCGCCCGACACCACATTGGTGGTCGGTGATGCACGCAGATGACTGCCGTGCGCGCCCAAATCACCCGAGTGCGACACGACGAACAACTGGCGTGGGGCTGCGAGCGGTGTGTAGACCTCACCTGCTCGTACGGTTGCGGCACCCACCAACACCGCATCGGTCGAGCGGTGCAGGTGCAAGAACGCCGCACGATCAGTCGCGTTGCCGAGACCCTCAGCACGGCCATCGAGGGCGAGGGCTCCGTCGGCACTGGCAATCATGCACATGATGATCCACGGCCGATCGGCGTGGCGGCGGCGATGGGTGACGGAATACGCCACGTCAACAGAGACGATGCCTGGCTCGGGCAGCAATCGTCGCATGGTGACCGGGTTCGAGTCGGCCACCAGCAACCTCAGGTAATCGAAGCCGCGTAGATGCCGGCAATCGTTGCGTCGAGCATTGCATCAAAGTCGGCGTCGCTTTGCTTGGCCGACAACCCTTCGGTGAGCGCGCGCGAGAAGCTGGCGATCATGCCGTGGTTCTCACTCAACTTCTTGTTGGCGTCGTCGCGCGAGTAGCCACCCGACAGTGCCACCACGCGCAAGACGCTGGGGTGCTTGATGAGGTCGGCGTAGAAGTTGGCGGTGCTCGGCAACGTCAGCTTCAGCATCACGGGCTGCGCCGTAGGCTGCCTGTCAAGTTCGGCGAGAAGCTCGCTGCGCAACAATGCTTCGGCTTCAGCCTTCTGCGGGCTCTTGATGTCGACCTCGGGCTCGATGATCGGCACCAGGTCGTGACTAAGAATCTGACGTCCGACGGCGAACTGTTGCGCTACGACCCCACGAATGCCTTCGGCGTTGGCGAGCTTGATGACCGAACGCATCTTGGTGCCGAAGATGCCCTTGGCCACACCACGTCGCAACAACGCATCGAGTTCAGGCATCGGCTTCATGGTTTGCACACCGTTTTGCTCTTCAGCAAGACCGTTATCAACCTTGAGCAACGGCACGACTCGCTTCTTTGCCCAAAGAAACTCGGCACTACCAATGCCGTCGATATCGCGATCCATCGTTCCCTCAAAGAGAATTGCAGCCAAGACGCGATCACCGTTGAATGCCCGGCTTTTAATCATGCGAGTGCGCATGGCGTGAATGAGGTCGAACATCTGTGCTTCACCCGAGTATTCCGACTCGTCGACGCCGTAGAGCGACAGTGCCTTCGGCGTGCTGCCACCGCTCTGGTCGAGCGCGGCGATGAAGCCCTTTCCCGAGCGCATGCGCTCGAGTTGCTCGGTGTTCACGGCCATAGCGGTCTCCTTCGGTCATGCCGACGGCACGCGACTCGCATACCGATCAGCACCACGAAGAATAGTGTGAACTCGTGATTGCCATCGTCACAGGTGCATCAACGGGCATCGGCGCTGCGACTGCCAAGTTGTTGGTGAAGTCAGGCCACACCGTGGTCGGAATTGCGCGCGACGCCGACAAGCTTGCAGCCCTCGCCCGAGCTCTCGGTGATCGATTTCATGCCCACGCCTGCGACGTCACCGACAGCGCGGCGTTCGGAGCCCTCCTGCGCCAGTGCGCCGACGACCA
>RGSV01000127.1 GCA_010025655.1 Acidimicrobiia bacterium | reverse complement strand
CGCCGCGCACACCGTTAAGGGCGTCAAAGGGCGAGGCCGTGGCACCGTGCAACACCGAGTAGGCCCAAATGGTGTTGACAAGTTCTTTCTCGGCCGCAATCACTCCGAGCGTGGCGTCGTTGTGGCCAGCGATGCCCTTGGTGGCCGAGTGCATCACAATGTTGACGCCGTGCCGCAGCGGTTGCTGGCCGAGTGGTGTAGCAAGGGTCGAATCGACGAACGTGAATGGTCCCTTGATGGCGCCCAACGCATCGAGGTCAACCACGTCGAGATGCGGATTCGTTGGAGTCTCGGCCATCACCAACATGGTCTTGCCGGGGCGCACCGCAGCAGCGAACTCAGCGGCATTGCGTCCGTCGACATAGGTGACATCGATGCCCATGCGCTTGCAAGCGCCGTCGAGAAAGCCGAGCGTGCCGGCATACATGTTGCGCTGGGCGACGATGTGGTCGCCACTTGAACACAACGCAAAGACCGTTGCTGCAATCGCACCCATGCCCGAGCCGAACGCAAGTGCCGACTCTGCGCCCTCAAGTTCGGCGATGGTGCGTTCAAAGGCTTCGACGGTTGGGTTTGCATAACGCGAATAAAAACCTGACTCGTGTACAGCCTTGGCACCGCGGTGCGTGCCATCTAAGTCGTTGGTGTGCCACGTGCTCGAGGCCCACAAGGCAGGTGACAATGCGCCCGACGCATCGCGCCCCGCGGTGATCGCGGTGGTCTCGGGTTTTTGCTCGCGTCGTTCGCCAGCCACGCATTCACGCTAACTGTGGTTGTTTCACTAGGGTCGAGGCGATGTTGCAATCTCGCTCTCGGCGCGTGACCCTCCGAGCGGCGGCATCGTTGTTGACGGCACTCGTTGTTGGCATCACTGGCACGACGACCTCAGCCTCAAGTGGCGTCAGCCCGCTGTCGGGTGTGCCGGGTGGTGAGGGCAAACCGGTGGTGATGGTGAAGTACGGCAACGCAAGGCCAGACCGACCGCACTACGGGTTGAATCAGGCTGACCTCATCTATGTGGAGGAAGTTGAATGGGGCCTCACTCGCATTGCTGCGATGTTCAACACGAAGTTTCCGAGCGTGGTCGGGCCGACGCGGAGTGCCCGCATCTCTGACCTCGAGATTCTTCAACAATTCACCGCACCTGGCTTGGTCTTTAGCGGTGCGAATGATGTGTTGCTCAAGGCGGTGCGCAAGAGCAACGCAGTTTCGCTATCGCCGAGTGACCGACCCGACTTTTACTACCGCAATCTCTCGAAGCAGGCACCACACAACCAGTTGGTGCGGCTTGCTTCGCTGATGGCGAAAGAGAACAAAGTCAGTGCAGTCGAAGACGTCGGCTTCGTCTTTGACTCTGTCGCGCCCACCGGTGGCGTGAAGGCGCAGAGTTTCGAGGCATCATGGCCATCGGCGCGAGTCAGCGGCGTTTGGGTGAAGAATGCATGGCAGATTTCGTTTGATGGTTCCCTGCATCGTGATGCACAGACCAAAGCGCTGTTGACACCGCGCACCGTGGTGTTGCAGTTCGCTGAACACCGCGAGTCGGCGTACGGCGATCGATTCGGTGGCAAGACTCCGCTCGTCAAGACGATCGGTTCAGGTCGCGCCATTGTGTTGCGCAACGGCCAGAGTTACGAAGCGCAATGGAGTCGCCCCGCCAAAGACGCCGGCACCACCTTCACCATCGGTGAGGCGCCGTTGCCTTTTGACGTTGGTCAGGTGATGATTGTGCTCGTTGACCAGAAGGCCAAGAAAGGTGACGTTAAGGTCGCAAAATAGCGCCGCTGCGAAAGTACGGATTCGTTGGCGATTGACCCGATCGAAAAGCGGCGAGAGCCGAGCGCACACTCGCATCGCTGACATTTTCGGTAGTGACGCTGGCACCTGCGCGCAGCGCGGCACTAGTTGCAGCACGGTTGTTGATGAAAACGGCTTCTTCGTCATGCGCGTCGGGGTTGACCCACACCGCAACGATCAAGACGAGGTGGCCGAGCGCGGTGGGATCGAATCGCTCCGCCGCCGCCTCTGAGACACCCGCTGCGACGCCGGCCTGTGCTGCACCCCAGGTAAGCGTGCCGTGACGATCGCCGTGGATAGTTGCCTTGTTCACAAAGAGCGTCGGGGGTTGCAGGGGAACATTCGGTGCCCAAACAGCGAGAAATGGCACATGACCTGGGCTAGGTGTAGCGAGTGCCGTGGCAAAGGCGGTGCCGACTGGGCCGTCGCGACGACCGAGCAACGTGTTGATGTGTGCGGCGTTCGCACCCTCGCCGGCGAACCCTTCACCGACTTCCATCGTGATGTCGTGCGGGGCGTTGTGGGTCATGCCAGCCGCCCCGAGGGAAGCCGACCGTAGCGCGACAGTTTGAGAGCGTCGGTCGAGTCGGTGCCAGGTTTGGTGTCATACGCGAGCAACGCCACAAATCGCGGTGTCATCCCCTTTATGGGGGTCACGCGGTGCATGCTGCGGCGGCCATTGAAGAGCATCAGAGTGCCTGGCGTCATCGGCTCGATCCGCACGCGCTCCTGCGCGTCGCCCCGCAAGACGGCAGCAACGACCTGATCGTCGTTGTCATTACCACGAATGTTCGCCGCGTTTTCGAAATCGCCGCCCGACTCGGCTGACTGCAACGCAATCGACACGACGAAGTCAGTCATGTCGAAGTGCCAGTCGAGCACATCACCGTCACGCATAATCGACACGTTGAGAGCGCCGAACGGGTCAGCATAACGATGCAGTACGTCGAGCCCGAGACACCGGCGCACGAAGTGGAGTACGTCGTCGCATTCATAGAGGCTGCGCAGCGTACCCTCGGGGTCGAAGTGGTCGTACGCGAGCACCTCTAGTGAATCGTGCAGCTCGACGGCGTGAGTGTTGGCGCCATTGGCGGCGGTGAGATACGGATTGCGTCGAGGGGCCGAGCGGTGGGCAAGTGGGGTGAGTGCTTCAACTTCGCGCACGATGTCTGCGACGGCCTCGTTGGTAATGAATCCTGGCAATACACACACTCCGTTCGTGCGCATTTCTGCAAATGCACGACTCGTGATTGATTCGTCATTGAGGCGATAGCGAGCCAGGTTCACGGCAGCCAGAGCTCGCTGCCGTGGTGTGCTTGAGTCTGGCGCGCTGTGGCGCGTCGTATCTGGCATGACAATGGTCAGGCTAGATGTGGCAACGGGGTAGCGTCGCAAACGTGGGTGAGTGGGAGACAGGCCTCAACGTCGCGCATGATCGTGGCATCATCGACGCCGAACTGCGCGATCGACTTGCGGCACTGTCATTCGAACGCGAGACACAGGCCGCACGATTCCCGATGCGTGTCGCACTGATCGTGCTTGGGGCGATTCTGCTGGTGTCGGCCGGGTTCGCGGTAATTGTGCGTGTGTTGGGCGACGACCCTTCTCAAGTGCTGATTGCTGCGGTGCTGTTGCTCGTCGCCGTGATTGCTGAGGGTGTCGCTTGGCTCATTCGTCGCGCAAAGGCCCTCGCATTCTTGGCTGGAATCGTCGGCTCGTTCGCTGGCATTCCACTCGGCTTTGCAGTGGCGGTGTTACTGCCGAATGACCCAGATGCGATTGCAGGCGCGGTGGGCTCTTTTGTCGCCGCGACGTGGTCGGTGTTGTGGTTCCAGCGCACCCGCGCTGGCCTTGCCATTGCAGCGGTTGTTGCCGAACTCGCGTTTTTCATAGGGTTCGCCGGTGACTGGGCGAATTTCTCTATGGAGACCACCGGCGTGGTGCTGTGCATCCTTGGTGTGATCGCGGCGATGGTCTCAATCTTCGGTCGCCTGAGGCCCAGTTTGCCACCGCTCGTGGCATCTCTCATCGTCATCGGTTACGGCTGTATCGCGCAGAACACGTATGGCGGCGATGTAATTGCAGTCATTGGTGTCGTGATTTCGGCCGGGCTGTTCTTGCTGTCATATCGCAGAGGTGAGGCTCTGATGTCAGCCGCAACTGCCATTTCAACGGGCGTGTGGGCAGTCGTCCTGACGAGCGCACTCACGGAAGGCGCGATTGCACCACTGATTGTCGCGGCAGTAATCGGTGCTGGATTGATCTTCTGGGGACTACGACTTTCGCGTCGGTAGCCTGCATCTGTTCGCGATAGCGAACATGGCGACGTGGCCGACTGGCTAGGCATGGGCCTGCAAAGCCCCGTAATCGGGTTCGATTCCCGA
>RGSV01000126.1 GCA_010025655.1 Acidimicrobiia bacterium | reverse complement strand
GCACGACCCCACCCGCGACCACTCGTTATACCCCGCCCGTACCGATCACGGTCAAAGAAAGTCCGCGCTGGGTGCCGATATTGATGTTCGTCTTGCTCGGACTCGGCGCCCTTGTCATTCTCTTCTATTACCTCGGCTTCGTGCCCGGCGGACGCAACAATTGGTATCTGTTCTCCGGCTTGGTCATGGTGCTCGGCGGGTTGTTCACCGCGACGAAGTATCGCTGACGCATAGCGCAGCGAAGTGGCCGGTCAGTCGCCGATCGGCGGTCTGCACCCCTCTCAGTCCTTGGGGATGATCACTTCCATGTCTTCCATGCAGTGACGTGGCGGGGGCGGATGTTCGTCGGGTGCCATCGTCAGGCGTAACTCGACACCGCACACCGTGCAGCGATAGCGCACGTTGATGCGTCGCATCTCACCACTCGGTGGAGGTGGTGGCAGCGAACTCGTCATGCTGCGCAGCATGCCGAGACCCACCTTCCAGATGAACCACAACAAGGCGAGACCGATCGCGACCCAGACGATCGTCCCGAACATGATCGGGTGGCGGTCTAGAGACGTTCGATGATGAAGGCGTTGGCCAAGCCGCCGCCTTCGCACATCGTCTGCAACCCGTAGCGTCCACCGGTGCGCTCGAGTTCGTTGAGCAGCGTGCAGGTGAGTCGTGCACCCGACGCACCGAGCGGGTGGCCGAGGGCGATCGCACCGCCGTTGACGTTCACCTTCTCCATGTCAGGGTGCAGTTCTTTTGCCCAGGCGAGCACGACGGCGGCGAACGCCTCATTGATCTCGACAAGGTCGATGTCATCCATCGTCAACTTGGCTCGCTCGAGCACTTTCTTGGTAGCCGGGATTGGTGCTGTCAACATGTAGCGCGGGTTTTCGGCAGCGAGTGCGAAGCTCACGAATCGTGCACGGGGCTTTAGCCCGAGTTTCTTGGCTCGCTCTTCGCTCATGATGAGCAACGCCGCCGAGCCGTCAGTGATCTGCGACGAGTTGCCGGCCGTAACCTTGCCGCCTTCTTCAACGGGGCGAAACGACGGCTTCAGCGACGCGAGTTTCTCGAGTGAGGTTTCGCGAATGCCTTCATCGGTTGACATCATCTGACCATCGGCGTCAAGCACTGGGATGATTTCGTTTTGGAAACGACCTTCCTTCGTGGCACGCGCGGCGTAATTTTGCGAACGCAAACCGAATGCGTCGAGTTCCTCGCGTGAAATCTTCCACTTCTCGCTGATGAGCTCAGCAGAGATGCCTTGGTTCACGAGGCCGCCTTCTGACTTGTAGCGCTCTTGCACGCGCGGGCCCATCGGAAAACCGAACTTGCCCTCGGCAATCGAAGCGCCCATCGGCACTCGTGTCATCACTTCGACACCGTTGGCGATGACCGCGTCGTAGGCGCCGGCGATCACACCCTGCGCGGCGAAGTGGGCAGCCTGCTGGCTCGAGCCACACTGGCGATCAACCGTGGTGCCGGGCACCGACTCGGGCCAACCCGCGGCGAGCACCGCATTGCGCGCGACGTTCAGACTCTGCTCACCGACTTGCATCACACACCCCATGACCACGTCGTCGATCTGCGCGGGGTCAATCCCGGTGCGCTTGGCGATGGCATTCAAGGTTTCGGCGGCGAGATCGACGGGGTGCCAGTTCTTCAGGCGGCCGTTGCGCTTGCCGAGTGGAGTGCGGACTGCATCGACGATGACTGCGGTGTTCATGAGGGCTCCTTTTGCGGTGCTCTCATTATTACTGGTCAACCGCCAGACTCAGTGAGCGGAGGAGTAGTGACGCATTCGACCGAAACTGCTGGGGTACGCCGCATCGACGTGAACTGCGACCTCGGCGAAGCGCTTGATGCCCCTGGTGGTTGGCGTGGCGGCCATGAACCCGCACTTCTGCCACTGATTTCAAGTGCCAATGTTGCCTGCGGCGGTCACGCGGGTGACGCTCGATCGATGCGTGAGGTCTGCGCGATGGCAGTGCAACACGGTGTGCGCATCGGGGCGCAGGTGTCGTACCCCGATCGGGAACACTTCGGGCGACGCGCACTTGATATGGCGGCGCCTCTTCTTGCTGAATCACTCGAAGAGCAGTTCAGCGACTTGGTCGCGGCCGCTGCCGAAGTCGGTGGTCGGGTTGCGTACGTCAAGCCACATGGTGCGCTCTACAACGCCGTGGTCACTCGCGATGACCACGCGGCGGTCGTCGTTGAACTTGCAGCACGCCATGGCGTGTCGCTCTTCGGCCTGCACGGCTCGCGCACCGCCACACGAGCAACGACGTTGGGCGTGCGCTTTGAACGCGAGTGGTTTGCCGATCGCGCATATCTCGCAGACGGAACACTCACCCCGCGTAGTGAGCCCGGGGCATTGGTGGTCGATGCCGCGGCGGTGGCAGCTCGCACGACGCGAGTGGTGAGTGACGGCCACACTGTCGCACTCGATGGTGCGCTCATCAGCACTGCCTTTGACACGATCTGTGTGCACAGCGACACGCCAGGTGCTGCCGCGTTACTTGCTGCGGTGCGGGCAGCCGTGTTGGCGACGGGAGCCACGATTGGTGCCGCCTAGCGACCAGCCATCAGCCCGCGCGTTGGCACCCGAAGTGCGCGTCGTGAAGTACGGCGACTGCGCGCTGCTCATCGATGGTCTAACACCAGGGGTGGCTGCTGCGCTGCGCGAGGTAGTGCTGCGACGCTTGCACAACGATGCAGTACGAGTGGTTGATGTCGTGCCAGCTGCGACGAGCCTCACCGTCATGCATGAACCGGCCGACGGCGATGTGGTGCGACATCATGCGTTAGCGGCACTCGATGATTCCCTCGCCTTCGATGCCGAACGAGGGGTTACCGTCGAGATTCCCGTGCGGTACGACGGAGAAGATCTTCCTGTCGTCGCGACAACGCTCGGCTGTTCGGTTGCTGAAGTGATTCAACTACATAGCAACGCTGTGTATGTTGTCGAGTTCTGCGGCTTCGCGCCGGGCTTTGCCTACCTCGGTGGCCTTGACCAACGATTGCATCTTCCACGTCGTACATCGCCGCGCACTCGCGTGCCGGCCGGTGCCGTGGCGATTGCAAGCACGTACTCGGCGGTGTATCCACGCGAGTCACCCGGCGGTTGGCATCTGCTCGGTACGACGACCATGACACTGTGGGACGCCACACGCGACCAGCCCGCACGGCTGCAACCCGGCATGCGCGTGCGATTTCGGGCGATGTCATGACGACGCCGCATCTGGTGGTGGAGCGTGTCGGCTTCACCACGGTGCAAGACGCGGGTCGTCCCGGTTGGGCACACCTCGGAGTGCCGCGATCGGGGGCGGTCGATCATGCGTCGTTTGCACTCGCCAATCGACTGCTTGGCAACGAGCCCACTTCGGCACTCTTTGAAACGAGTGGTGGGTTGCGTGTGCGACTGCACGCACCGACCACCGTGGTGCTGACTGGTGCCGATGCCGAAGCGTTTGTTGATGACCGACCACTCGCCGCCTGCCGCCCACAACGCATCACCGAGGGTGTAGTGCTGCGCGTCGAGCGAATGCGCACCGGGGTGCGCAGCTATCTCGGGTTTGCAGGTGGTCTGAGCGGCGAACCAGTGCTCGGGTCATTGTCGCACGACACCTTGTCAAAGCTGGTGCCAATCGGTTTGTCGGACGGAGCCACCGTCGAGCTCCGTACGACACCTGAGCGTGGCGCGGGTGCAAGTGTCGCACCAATTGGTCTTGACGCTCCACTGCACCCCGCAGCACTGACGCATGCACTGCTCTCACCTGGGCCACATCAAGCGTGGTTCGACCCAGAGGTTCTCTCAGCCGATCGCGCACGATGGACCGTGACGGCACAAAGCGACCGCGTCGCCGTGCGACTGTCGGGTCACGCCGTGCCACGACGACTCGCCGGTGAAGTGCCGTCGCTGGCGTTGGTGCGCGGGGCGGTGCAAGTGCCGCCAAGTGGTGAGTTGATCGTGATGCTCGCTGACCACCCGACGACGGGTGGCTACCCGGTTATCGGTGTGATGAACCCAGATGACGTCAATCGCCTGGCGCAGACACCACCAGACGCTGCAGTGCAGATTCAGCTACGCAGGAAAAGCTGAATAGTGGTGGAGACGATGGGACTCGAACCCACGACCCCCTGCTTGCAAAGCAGGTGCTCTAGCCAGCTGAGCTACGTCCCCGCGAGGGACGCTTCATGCTA
>RGSV01000125.1 GCA_010025655.1 Acidimicrobiia bacterium | reverse complement strand
CCGACATCGCGCTCACCGAGGCTGGTCGTGAGCAGGCGCGCGCTGCCGCCGACTACGTGCGCACAACCGCGTTGCCAGTCACCCGAGTGTTGGCGAGCACGCTGCGTCGCGCCCATGAGACCGCAGAGATCATCGCCGAACGACTTGGTCTCGCTGCGGTCATGACCGACCAGCGATTGGTCGAGACCGATGTCGGCCCGTGGGAAGGTCTGCGCGCCGACGAGATCGAAGCAGGGTGGCCCCGCTATCTGCGCGATCGCAAGACGCCACCGGGGTTCGAGCCACCAGATCAGGTCTTCGCGCGCGCGACACAGGCCATTCGCGAGGCGGCACTAGTCGGTGAGCACACGCTGATCGTCAGCCACAGTGGCGTGATTCGCACCATTCGCCGCATCATGACGGTGCATGATCGTCGCTTGCACAACCTCGAGGGCTGCACCTTCTCGCTCGATGAGTCGGGCCAACTGCGAGCCCACGACTTCGTAACACTCGTAGCGAATACTCGCGACACGGTGAACGACTCCGTCTAGCGTCGTGCGGCGTGCCGCAACCCTTGCTTGATGACGGCTATGCGGCTGAGGTGCGTGCGAATCTTCTACCGTTCACGCTGACTCGTCTCGCCGCTAACACGTGTTACCGATTCGCTCCGCCATTCATCGCGATTATCGCCGCCGAAGGCAGCGGCTTTGGTGTCTCGATTGCCGACATCGGCTGGGTCATCAGCATCTCTGAACTGACGGGTTTTCTCGCGCCGATCATCGGTCGCTTCGTCGATCGCGTCTCGCGTCGCCTGTCGATCGCGATTGGGCTGATCGGCACCACAATTGGAACGTTGACGATGGCGGTGGCACCGAATCTGGTGGTGCTTGCCATTGGTCTCACCATGCTCAACTTGTTGAAGTCGTGCTTCGACCTCGGCATGGGGGCGTGGATCGCCGATCATGTTCCATTCGAACGGCGCGGACGAGTCGTGGGCATCACCGAAACTTCGTGGGCACTCAGCCTGCTGATTGGTGTCTCGCTGCTCGGTCTCATCACCGCTGCGTCGTCGTGGCGAGTGGCATGCGTGGTGGGTGCGGCGTTCGTCGTCACCTGCGGTGTGTGGCTCAACTCACGTCTGCACGCCGACACCGAGTCGGCACGGGGGGTCACGCACACGCAAAGTGATGTCGCAAGAACTAGTGGAACCTGGCTGGTTCCACTGTCGATGTTCGGGTTGATGGGTGCCAGTCAGTGCCTCTTCGTCACCTTCGGCGCGTGGCTCACCGACGACTTTGGCTTCGATGCCGCGGGAATCGCCGCGGTCGGCTTCGCGCTCGGCGCAGGAGAATTGTTGGCTTCGATCTCAAGCGCGCGACTTACCGATCGCATCGGCAAAGAGCGCAGCGTCATGCTCGGGGCCGCAGTGATGGTGCCGTGTGCCGCTCTGTTGGCCGGCTTCAGTGGCTCACTCGTCATCGGGCTTGCAGCACTCGCCGTCTTCATCATCGGATTCGAATACGGCGTGGTGAGCCTGATTCCGGTTGCGACCGATCTTTATGCCGGCTTGCCAGGAAAGGGTTTTGGCTTAGTGATTGGCGCCGGCACCTTCGGGCGCGGTGTGCTGACAGTGATTGCCACGGGTCTGTACGACGACACAGGTGTGGTTGGCGCGTGTGTGGCAGCGATGGTGTGTGCTGCACTCAGTGCGTTGACGATTGCTGCTTTTGCAGCACGACGCTCGCCGTCGGTAGGTCGCTAGCCGCGCGTGCTGGCCGGCTGTCGCAGGTGCAAGCCGACCGTTAGCCGCGGTAGGCGTTGGTGATTGGTAGGCGTCGATCTTTGCCGAATGCCTTCGTTGTGACACGCACACCCGGGGCGAGTTGTCGACGCTTGTATTCATTGTTGTCGACAAGGCGCACAATGCGGCGCACAAGTTCGGCGTCATGACCGAGGGCGACGATCTCTGCGGCGGTGCGATCTTGTTCGACATACAACGCAAGCACCGAGTCGAGCACGTCATAAGGTGGCAGACTCTGGTCATCTCGCTGGTCGGGTCGCAACTCGGCTGACGGCGGTTTGGTGAGCGTCGCGGTGGGGATGATTTCGCGTCGTGCTCGTTCGTTGACGCGCCGTGCGAGTGCATAGACATCGGTCTTGAAGATGTCTTTAATCACCGCAAAACCACCAACCGAGTCGCCGTACAGCGTGAAGTAGCCGACGGCGAGTTCGCTCTTGTTGCCGGTAGTCAGCACCATCCAGCCGAATTTGTTCGAGAGCGCCATCAAGGTCGTGCCACGCACTCGGCTCTGCAGGTTTTCTTCGGTGAGATCGGCGGCGCGACCGTCGAACGCGTCTCTCGTCATCTCGAGGTAAGCGCCGAAGGCAGGTTCAATCGGCACGGTGAGCAACTCGATACCGAGGTTGCGCGCAAGATCTGCGGCATCGGTGCGCGAACCTTCGCTCGAATAACGCGAGGGCATCGATACGCCGTGCACGTGCTGTGCGCCGAGCGCTTCAACAGCTACCGCTGCCACGAGTGCCGAGTCGATGCCGCCCGACAAACCGATCACGACGTCGGTGAAGCCGTTCTTGCGCACGTAATCGCGTGTGCCGAGAGCGAGGGCGGCGAGCACTTGGTCGAGTTCATTGAGCGTCTCGGCGATGCGCGCCGAGGCTGCGCCACTGGGTGATGCGCCGCGGGTCACGCCAACCGGCACGTCAACGACCAATAACTCTTCAGCAAATTGCGCAGCACGCGCAATCACTCGTCCATGTGCATCGGCAACGAACGAGCCGCCGTCAAACACCAGCTCGTCTTGGCCGCACACTTGGTTGACATAGGCGACTGGCATTCCTGTTTCGACGGCACGCGCCAACACGGTCGACTCACGCACACCACCCTTGTGTCGGTCGAACGGCGAACCATTGATGTTGATTGCCACCTGTGCCCCGGCGGCGCGCTGTCGCGCGAGTGGGCCGTCGGCAACCCACACGTCTTCGCAAATGCTGAGCGACACCGCCACACCCGCGACGTCATAGAGCGTGTTGTCGTCGTGACCTGGCGCGAAGTAACGCACCTCGTCGAACACCGAGTAATTGGGCAATAGTTGCTTGTGATAGACGCCGACGATCGCACCGTTCCTGCACAACGCTGCGGCGTTGAAGAGCCGTGCGGGGCGGGCACTCGTCTGGGCAACGCGTTCATCGTCAGCGACATCAACGAACCCCACGACCACCGCGCAGCGACCTGTGCGGGCAGCCACCTTTTCCAACGCGGCACGGTTGTCGGCGACGAACCCGGCCTTCAGCACGAGGTCTTCGGGCGGGTAACCCGACAGGGTCAGTTCAGGAAACGCCACTAGGTCACAGCCAGCCTCTTCGGCCAGCGCCACATAGTGGGCGACCATGTCGAGATTGGCGGCGATGTCGCCCACTCGGGGGTTGACCTGCGCCAAACCGACGCGCAGCAGTGATGCTGGCTGTCGCGACGCCACGAGGCAAGGCTACTGAGCACTGCCGCAGGGACGAACGCCACACACGGCACAGACGCCGCCGAAACCAACGCCGCGATCGGCATGAGTGCCGCCGACATCTTCACACGCCGTTTACAAACGGATGATGCTTCTGACACGAAGATGTACGAAACTGTCACAACCCGTTTTACGAAAGGAACCACCTGATGCCCTACCAAGCCGAATACATCTGGATCGACGGAGCAAAGCCCACACCGATGCTGCGCTCGAAGACCAAGATCATTGAGAACTCGGTGAAGACTCCGCCCATCTGGGGCTTCGATGGTTCGTCAACCGAACAGGCGACGGGTGAGTCGTCAGACTGCATGTTGAAGCCGGTGTTCTGGTGCAAAGATCCGCTGCGTGGCGGCCGCAACATCATCGTGATGTGTGAGGTGTATCTCGCATCAACTGGGGAGCCGCACCCGACCAACACCCGCGCTGCGTGCGCGGCAGCCGCGGCCAAGTACAAGGCGCACGGCATGATCTACGGCATCGAGCAGGAATACACCTTCATGCGACTGAACGGTCGCCCGTACGGCTTCCCCGAAGTCGACGGCGAGCCAGGGCCGCAGGGTCCGTATTACTGCGGTGTCGGTGCAGGTCGCGTGATGGGTCGCCCAATCATCGAAGCGCACACCAAGGCGTGTCTCGATGCCGGTCTCGGCATCTCGGGCACCAACGCCGAAGTGATGCCTGGTCAGTG
>RGSV01000124.1 GCA_010025655.1 Acidimicrobiia bacterium | reverse complement strand
GGCGAGGTGCCCGACGATGCCGCTCCCGCGACCGATTAAACACCGGTCACCGATCCGCACCACCGGAGACGTGACGCACTCTTGCCCGGGCATCATGCCCGCCGACAATGCGACGTAGGGACCAAGCATTGTGTCGTTGCCAATCTCGATGTAGTGCTCGTTGTAGATCGTGACCCACGGAAACGCAATCAGCGATCCCGTGCCGAAGGCCTTGAACTTGCGCCCGCGCGGGGTGTCTGCCGTAATGGCGGCGGCAAACTGCCAGTCTTCGAAACGCCGCGCAACGACGTGGGCAATCGCGTTTTCAAGTGCCCTGCGCAACACGTCAACACGGTAGTACTCAGTACGCTCGGGGCATGCCTGACGCGCACGCCGCAGCCCACGGCAACGTCGCGGCTCACCGCAACATCGTGTATGCCACCGCCGAGCGCTTCGGCCCGCCCGTGCGTGTCACCTCCGAGCGTGTGGTCGCGAGCGCCGTGCAGTGCCCACAAGTGCCTGGCTTGCTCGAACAAGCGATGGGTACGGGCAGTGTGACGATGAACGAAGACTGCCTCACACTCAATGTGTTTGCGCCAATGTCGGCAGCGTCGAACGCGCCAACTGCACTTCCCGTATTGGTGTGGATTCACGGCGGTGCGTTCACCAACGGCACCGCCAACGCCTCATGGTATGACGGCAGCAATCTTGCAGCGCGCGGTTGCGTGGTGGTGACCATCAACTATCGGCTTGGTGCGTTCGGCTTCACCGGCGCCGATGACGTTGGCTTGCTCGATCAGCTCGCCGCGCTGCAGTGGGTGCGCGACAACGCGGCACGCTTCGGTGGTGACGCCGACAATGTGACGATCTTTGGTGAATCGGCAGGCGGATGCAGCGTGCTCGCCCTCATGGCGGCCCCAGCGGCTGAGCAGTTGTTCCACCGAGCGTGGGCGATGAGCCCGTCAATCGGTCAGTTACGCACCACCGAGCGCGCCGCCCAGTCACAGCAGTTACTGCTGAAGGAGCTGCAGGTCACATCACTGCACGAGGCCAAGAAGTCATCAGTCGATGATGTGCTTGCGGCCCAGGGTCGACTGTTGCGTGATCCGAAAGACATCGTCACGATGTTCAGCCCCACCATCGGTGGTGCGGTGTTGCCCGCCGACGCCCATGCGCGGATCCATCGCGACCAGCGACCGCTCGTCATCGGCACGCTGCGCGACGAGAGCCGACTGTGGGTGGCACTCAACCCTGCGGCGGCCAACTTCACCGAGGCAGATGCGCGCGTGCACTACGACCAGCGCTTCGGCGCCGATGCCGAACGTGCGTGGAAGGCCTACAGCGAACTGCGCCCCGGCTCGACACCGGCACAGATGCTTGCCGCCTTGCAGAGCGACGAATCGTTTCGCGCGCCAGCCTGGCGAGTCATCGATGGTCGTGATGCGGCTGGTACACCAACGTGGTCGTACTTCTTCACGTGGCCGACACCGGTGTTCGGCGGTGTGCTTGGAGCATGTCATGGCCTCGATATTCCGTTCGTGTTTGACAACATCGCGGTGCCTGGTGTCGAGATGTTCATCGGTGATTCACGTGCCCATCGCCCGATCGCCGATGCGCTCGCGGGCGCACTGGTGCAGTTCGCCCACAGTGGCGCCGCACCATGGCACCACACCGACGGCAAACGCACCACGATGCAAATTGACGAACGCAGCGAGGTGTTGGTCGACCCCGAACGCTCGCTCTACGACGTGTGGAACCGCTAGTCGCAACGCCCCACGGCCTCGCCGACGTCGCGCTCGAGAACGCCGTGCAGCGCCCGGTGTGGCACGAAGCCGACGCGCGTGATTGGCCCGTCACCTCCGCACCGAGCAGTGGCGAAGTTGATGTCGCCATTGTCGGCGGCGGCTTCAGCGGTTTGTGGACTGCCTACTACTTCTCTCTCGCCCGCCCAGATTGGTCGATCGCCGTGCTCGAGTCGCAGCGAGTCGGCTTTGGTGCGAGCGGTCGCAACGGTGGCTGGTGCAGCGGCATGTTTGCCCTGTCGCCGAGCGAGCTGGCCGAGACGTTCGGTCGTGACGCGGCGCTGCACGCCTACGCCGCCAGTTTCGCCACGCTAAACGAAATCGAAGCTGTTCTTCTGCGCGAAGGTATCGCGTGTGGCTGGCATCGCGGTGGCTCGATTACCTCAGCAACCATCCCCCTGCAGCGCATGCGTCTGCAAGGCGATCTCGCCAAACAGCACGCAGTTGGCGTGAACGAAGCCGACCTGCGCTGGCTGAGCGCCGATGAGACGCGCGCCGAGGTGAACCTCGCCGATACCTACGGTGCGGTCTACACACCGCACTGCGCAACGGTGAACCCCTTCCAGATGGTGCTTGGGTTGGCGCGCGTGTTGCGCCAACGTGGCGTGCAATTGTGGGAATCTTCGCCGGTGACAGCAATCGAACCTGGTGTGGTGCGTCATACGGCCGACGGTAAGCCGGCTGCGTTACGTGCGGGGCTCGTCGTGCAGGCCACCGAGGGATACTCACCGTCGTTTCGCCAGACACGTCGCGCGATGGTGCCGCTCTACTCGTTGATGGTCGCCACCGAGCCACTGTCACCTGAGGTACTCGCGCAGCTCAACTGGTCTCGACGTGCCACCTTCACCGATGGCGGGCGCATGATCATCTACGCCCAGCTCACTGCTGACGGTCGCATTGCCATTGGCGGTCGCGGAGCGCCGTATCACTTCGGCTCACGTATCAAACCGTCGTTCGACATTGATGACGAAACACACCGACGCATCGTGAAGGCCATCGCGCGTCACTTTCCGGCCGCTTCGGGCGCACGCATCACGCATCGTTGGGGCGGACCACTCGGTGTGCCACGCGACTGGACACCATCGGTCGTCGTCGATCGCACTTCGAACTACGCACGCATCGGCGGCTACACCGGCGACGGCGTGGCGTGCACCAACCTGCTCGCCCGCACCGTGGTGGATGAGTGGCTTGAGCACGACTCACCACTGCGCAACCTCGCCTTCATCGGGCATCGCTCTCCCGAGTGGGAAGTTGAGCCGCTGCGCTTTATCGGCGTGAACTCGCTCATCCATCTGTCGGACTCGATAGACAGCCACGAAGCTCGCACTGGCCGCTCACCCAAGCTGCGCACGACACTGATTGAGAATCTGCTCTAGCCGAGAACCTCGCTCATCGCCACTGGGCGACCGAGGTCAATGCTGCGATGCGCAGCCTCACCCATCGCCACCGACATGAGACCGTCGTGCAACGACACTTCGGCCGCCATGCCGTGGCGAATCGCATGTTGCATCGCCACGTGCTCGCGCCACGATGACCCGTGATGCGAGCCATGCTTTCGAACCGAAGTCGGAACATCGTCAGCCTGCACCTGTTCGTCGCGAGCCTGAAACCAGCCGTCTTTGCGCAAGCCGACGCGCACGATGCCCTCAGTGACGAGTGCCTCGGCCTTGCCAAGCTCACCGACGAGTGAGAGTTCTTGCTCATTACGGGTTGCCTCAGCGAACATGCACAAATCGAGTGAGGCTCGTTCTCCGCCGGCAAAGTCGACGATCACGAAGGCGTTGTCAAGAATGTCTGGGCGCCGACCGTCATATGACTCATGTAGATGGTTCACGTCTTGCGCACCCGAAGCAAACACACGTACAGGTTCGCTCTTCAACACCAGGCGCATCAGGTCAAAGAAGTGACAGCACTTTTCCACCAAGGTGCCGCCGGTGTTGGCGCTGAACCGATTCCAGTCACCCACCTTCACGAGAAACGGAAACCGATGCTCGCGAATCGCCAACATGCGCAGTCGACCCAATGCCCCTGAACGCGCGTGCTCGAGTAGTCGCATGGTGGGCGCCATGTACCGATACTCAAGGCCGGTCCATACCACTCGCCCACTGCGTGCGGTCGACTGCTCGATGGCGATGAGTTCGCGACACTGCTGTGTGGTGATACACAGCGGCTTTTCGATCAGTAGATGCACACCAGCATGCAAGAGGGGTTCAACGACGGCTCGATGTGTGAAGTTTGGTGTCGCCACCACCGCCACGTCGAAGCCGCCAGCGGCAATCAGCGAGTCAACGTCAGAGAACACCCGCGGCTTGTGCGCGACAATTGCCCCGGCAGTGTCATCGGCGTCTGATGCGAGCGCAGCTTGTGCCGCCGCAATGTTGTCGGCTTGTGAGTAAATCACCACATACCACCACACTGTGGCCATGGTGGCCAAC
>RGSV01000123.1 GCA_010025655.1 Acidimicrobiia bacterium | reverse complement strand
CCTTGGCGCCGACGTCGGTCGACTCGCCGCCCTCTTTGACGAACACGAGATTCGCGGCGTCGAGCCCCGCACACCGAATGCTGGCGACGGCGCTGCCGCCGACGCGGTGATCACGGCATTTAACTCGGTTGCCGAAGCGAACAACATCCTCGGTGCTTACGTGTATGCGACGGTCAGCACCGACTCACGTCATGAACGAGCGCAAGGATTGCTCTCTGAACTCGAAGTCACCGACTCGAAGCTGTCGCCGCTCGTCGCGCGACTTGCCGAGTGGGTGGCGTCGCTCAGCGCTGATGGTTTGGCAAAGGTGAGCGACCAGGCACGCGAACATCTCGGGCCTCTTCGTCGACTGCAAGCCCGCGCCGAGCATCAGATGAGCGAGACCGAAGAGAACCTCTACGCCGAACTCTCGACCACCGGTTCGTCAGCGTGGGGCCGACTGCAAGGCGACGTCACGTCGCAGCTCAAGACCCGTGTCGAGTTGCCCGATGGAGCCAAAGAGCTGCCAATGGCTGCCGTCCGTGGGATGGCAAGCAACCCCGACATCCGCGTGCGCAAGGCTGCGTACGAAGCCGAGATGCGCGCCTGGCCGACGATCGGAACAGCGTGCGCAGCCGCGATGAATGCAATCAAAGGCGAGGCCAATGCTGTGAATCGTCGCCGACAGTGGACATCACCGCTCGACGCTTCGCTCTATGCCAACAGCGTGAGCCGTGCAACGTTTGACGCGATGCAAGCGGCTGTTCATGCGTCGCTACCCGACTTTCGCAAGTGGTTGCGCGTCAAAGGACGTCTCAACGGTGATGCAAAGGGCATCTCATGGTGGAACCTGATGGCCCCGCTGTCGTTCGCCCCGAGCAACATTTCGTGGAATGAGGGTGTGCAACTCGTGCGGGGCGCATTCAGCGCCTACAGCGACGAACTCGCCGGGTTGGTTGATCGTTCGCTCGACGAACAGTGGATCGATGCTGAGCCTCGCGAAGGCAAAGTTGGTGGCGCATTCTGCATGTCATTCGTCGGCGATCGATCGCTGGTCTTGCTGAACTGGAGCGGCAGCGTCGACTCCGCACAAACCACCGCCCACGAACTCGGCCACGCCTATCACAACACGCAACTCGCCCACCGCACGCCGATGCAACGCAACCTGCCGATGGCACTCGCGGAAACCGCCAGCATCTTCTGCGAAACGCTCGTAGTTGAAGAGGGGTTGTCACGCCTGAAAGGCGACGAGCGACTCGCGCTACTCGACGTTGATCTGCAGGGTGCGGCACAAGTAGTAGTCGACATTCATAGTCGCTTCCTCTTCGAATCAGAGGTGTTTGCACGTCGCCAGAAGCGCACACTCGGGGTCAGCGAACTCAACGACCTCATGCGCGAATCACAAGATCGCGCCTATGGCGATGGCATCGACCAGTCGACTGCGCACCCGTATATGTGGATTCTCAAGCCGCACTATTACGGCAGCCACTTTTACAACTGGCCGTACACCTACGGTTTGTTGTTCGGGTTGGGCTTGTATGCGCAATACCAGCGAGACCCCGAAAAGTTTCGCGGGGGCTACGACACCCTGCTGTCACGCGCCGGCATGGACTCGGCCGAGCAACTGGGTGCGTCATTCGGCCTTGACGTGACGAAGGAAGACTTCTGGACTGCCTCGCTCGACGTCTTGCGTGCCCGCATGCGCGACTATGAGCAACTGGCTGCGCCACACTTGAAGGGGTGAAGAGCGACTCGTCAGCGCGAACGCTGTATGACGCGAGCCGCGATGATCTCGCAGCATTGCTCGCGGGCGAACCCGCATATCGCGTCGAACAGACGTGGAAGGGGCTCTACGAGTCGTTTGCCGAGCCAGCCAACATCACCACGTTGTCGGCGGCGCTGCGGACACGACTAACTGAACAACTGCCTACGGCGCTCATCCCCGCTCGCGAAAGTGTGAGCGACAAGGGCGACACCGTCAAGTTCCTCTGGCGACTGGCCGACGGTAATCATCCGATTGAAACTGTGCTCATGCACTATGCCGACCGAGCAACAGTGTGTGTGAGCACCCAAGCTGGTTGCGCAATGGCGTGCGGGTTCTGTGCGACCGGTCAGGCTGGCTTCAACCGCCAACTCACCGTCGGCGAAATCGTCGAGCAGGTCGTGCGCGCCGCGCGCCACGCGAAGAAACGCAAGCAGCGCGTAGCCAACATCGTGTTCATGGGCATGGGCGAGCCGCTCGCCAACGAACCCGCGGTGTGGGGTGCCGTAGAACGCTTGCACCACGACATCGGCATCTCGGCACGACACCTCACCATCTCGACGGTAGGAATCGTGCCCGGTATCCGCACACTCGCGTCACGCCCACTGCCGGTGAACCTTGCAGTGTCGATGCATGCAGCCCGCAACGAGCTGCGCGACCAACTGGTGCCGATCAACAAGCGCTACCCCATCGACGAACTTATCGACGCCTGCCGCGAGTATCTGAGAGTGCGCAACCGTCGTATCAGTTTCGAGTGGGCATTGATTGCCGGTGTCAATGACACCGCACGCGATGCCACCGAACTTGCCCGACTCACCACCAAACTGCGGCCGTCGGCGCACGTGAACCTGATTCCCCTCAACCCGACGCCTGGGTTTGCGACGCGCGGCACCGATGCCCAGGGTGTGCGACGGTTCGCCAAGCGGCTGCAGGATCTCGGCGTGAATGCCACCGTGCGACGCAACCGCGGCACCGACATCGATGCAGCGTGTGGTCAGTTGGCGGCGGGTCAGCCCGTGGTGCTGACGGCGCGACGAAACATCTAGCCCGCGAGCAATTCGCCGAGATTGCGGCGACCTTCGTCGATGTGCTGACGCAAGATCGACTCGACAACACCTACGAAGAAACGCCCGTCATACGACAGATGCATCGTGAGCTCAGCACCACTCTCAGTTGGCACGATGTCGACAGCAAGTCGCCACTGTGCATGCGCACGACCGTCGAGTTCACGACGCTCAAAGACGATGCGCGCCGATTGCGCGGCATCGACTTGCATCACGCTTCGAACCATGCGCAGACGCTTTGATCGCGCAAAGGGTCCGACGCGGGCCCGCAGTTCCACCATCCACGCAACGGGGTTGCCGCCGACTTCGGGCTCTGCTGTGTGCACGAGTGGCATCCATTGCGGATACGCATCAAGTTCGCGCACGTAGCCGAGCACCGTGCTGACCGACGCGGTCGTGCGCAGACTGGCGCTGAGTTCCATGACGTGCCCGCGTGGGCTACTCGACGTGGTCGCCCTGGTGGAAGTCGTCGATGTGATCGCCCTGTGGCAATGATTCGGTATCGCTCACACCTTCAGGCCGCTCGATCGGCTTGGTCTGACTGTTGAAGGCTCGCCGCAAGAGTCGACCCGTGGCATTGAGCACCCCACCCACATCACTCGTGCGGTCGAAACGAGGCTCATACTTTGGCGTTTCGGGCGCAGTGGCGCCGTCGGTTGCAATGGCGCCGTCGGGCGCGGTAGCGGGTTCTGGCGCGGCAGCCGTCGGCACGACGTTGGTCGTGACCGGCGTGGCGACTGACTCAGCCACCCGCGACAGTGGTGATGTCATCGGCACGGTCGGATCAAACAGCCCGGGTCCGTCATAGCGCTTCATCGGTGCAACCGTTTCACGCGAGGTGCGCCGCGGCACGCCGCCGGTCTTGTTGCCCGACCTCTGCGTCGGCTTGGTGGTCGCTGCGCCAGCAGATCTCGTAGCGGGCTTCGTCTGTTCTACGGGTTTCGGCAACTGTGTTACGCGCGCCGTCGACTTTGCCCGCGGTGAGTTGAAAAGTCGCGGTGAAGCCTCGCGCCGATCGTCGAACGTCCAGCCGCGAGGCAACGTCAAGCGCGCCGCATGTTCGGCACACATGGTGTTGAGGTGTCGAGCATCATCGGCGTCGAAATTCTCAAGCCAAACCACGCAAGCGATGCGGTCGATTCCGTATGCGACCTCGGCAGGCTCGTTGCAACCGAGCTTCTCGCAGCTACGAATCACGGCTACAACAGTAGGGAACGCCTTGATACTTGTGGGCGATGCGGGCCTCGATCCCACGACTTCTACGATGTGAACGTAGCGCTCTTCCGACTGAGCTAATCGCCCTTGGTGACCATAGATGCTACAAGGCTTTCCGTCCATCGAATGACGACGAGCCCCAGAAACGACGTGCGAAGAGCACCACTTTCAAGGAGGATTCCGTGCTCTTGCAAACATTC
>RGSV01000122.1 GCA_010025655.1 Acidimicrobiia bacterium | reverse complement strand
GCGGTTGACCCGAGCAAAGAACACGAGATTCGTGATGCGATGCGCACCGTGATGGCGGGCCGTACCACCATCGTGATTGCTCACCGACCAGGCACCATTGCCCTTGCTGACCGCATCGTCTTGCTCGACGAAGGAGTGGTGGCGGCGGTCGGTCAGCACCGAGATCTCGTGGAATCAAGCGAGCGTTATCGCGAGGTGTTGGCGGCGTGGGCGGTGCGCGATGCGGAGAGCGAAGACGATGCCGAGAGTCAAGACGGTGCGGCGGGCAACGGCGATGCTAAGTACTCACGCATCGCGGCACCCGCAGGAGGCGATTGAGTGTTCGGCATGGGGGCTGGCGTCGCGCCAGAAGATCAACTTGATCGTTCGCAGACGCGTCGCGTGCTTGGGCGGGTGTTGCGCATGGCGTATCCATTTCGCCACACGGCGTATGTGGCGCTCGGTTGTGTGGTGGTGACCACTGCCGCAACGCTCGCCGCGCCGATTCTCGTGCGCCACGGCATCGATGCCGGAATTCGCGCCGGCAACATCTTTGAACTGAACCTGTCGGTTGGTCTGTATCTTGCGATCACGGCGTTGGCGTATGGCTTCGGGCGGTTGCAATACGTTTTTTTGAACCGCACGGGCGAAGCATTTCTGCGCGAGTTGCGCCTGAAGGTGTTTGCGGCGATGCAGCGCCAGTCGATGGCGTTCTACGACCGCAATAAAGCGGGCGTGCTTGTGGCACGCATGACCGCCGACATCGAAACGATGGGCGAGTTGATTCAGTGGGGTCTGCTGCAGTTCTTGGCGAGCGGTTTTCTCGTCGTACTCGCGTTCGTGGTGCTGTTTTCGCTCTCGTGGCAACTCACGCTCGTGGTGCTGATCGTCTTCCCCGTGATCGTGATTGCATCGGTCAAGTTTCAACGCGACTCGAACATCGCCTATCTCAGCGTGCGCGAGCGTGTCGGCCAGAACCTCGGCACCCTGCAAGAGGGCATCGCGGCGGTGCGCGTAATTCAGGCCTACGCCCAGGAAGACCACCAAATCAAGCGTTTCGAGCGCTCAAATCGGTCGCTCTTTGATAGTCACGTACGCAGCATTCGCATCAGCACGTGGTATTTCGGGCTCGTTGAATTCTCGGGAGTCGTTGCCGCGTCACTCGTGGTGGGTATCGGAGGTTGGCTCGTCCACCGCGACACGGTATCGCTCGGCACGGTCGTGGCGTTCATCTTGTTGCTCTCGAGCCTGTTCGACCCCGTGCAGCAATTGTCGCAGTTGTACAACGGCGTGCAGTCGGCCGCAGCGGCATTGCACAAGTTGTACGGCATTCTCGACCACAAGCCCGAGATCGATGAAGCACCCGATGCTGTCAACCTGCCGACCCGTGGCGTGTTGACCGTCAGCGACGTGACATTCACCTATCAAGCTGGCACGCAGCCGGCGTTGCAGTCGGCCGAACTGGTCGTGGCTGACGGTGAACGCATCGCGTTGGTGGGTCCGACTGGTGCGGGCAAGAGCACGCTCGCCAAGTTGATGGCTCGACTGTATGACCCATCGCAGGGAAGCGTGTCGTATGGCGGGGTTGATCTGCGTCGGGCGACGCTCGCCAGCTTGCGTCAGCGCATCGTGGTGGTGCCGCAGGAAGGTTTTCTCTTTAATGGCACGATTCGTGACAACGTGAGACTGGCACGCGTCACGGCGAGTGATGCCGAAGTCGAAGCCGCGTTGTCGCGACTCGGCATACTTGACCACTTCGAGCGGCTGCCCGAAGGCCTCGACACCGAGGTGCGTGAGCGCGGCAGCCGGTTGTCGGCCGGTGAGCGTCAGCTTGTGGCACTCGGTCGCGCAGCGCTCGTCGACCCAGCCGTGTTGGTGCTTGACGAGGCGACGTCAAACCTCGACCCGGGTACCGAGGCTGAGGTCGAGGCCGCACTCGAGCGCCTGATGCAGGGTCGCACCACCATCGTGGTGGCTCATCGACTCACCACCGTGCAGCGCGCCGATCGCATCGTGGTGGTCGACAAAGCGCGCATCGTGGAGGTTGGCTCACACGTCGAGTTGTTGGCACGCGGCAGAAAATATGCCGCACTAGCTCGCGCGTGGGAGAAGTCGCACGCGCTCTAGCGCGCGACGCTTGGTTCCGCACGCGCGTGAGCGCGCGAGACGCTCTAGCGCGCGACGAAATATTTTGCGCGCGGGTGGTGACAGATGATCGCAGAAGTCGTCTGCTCGGGCTGGTACTGCCAGCCCGTTTCTTCGCTGACGCTGATGCCGATGCGGCCAGCTTCGAGCAACTCGGCGACCTTCGCATTGTCTTCCAAGTCGGGGCACGCGGGGTAGCCCCACGAATAACGCCCACCGCGATATTGCTGGCGGAAGAGCCCGTGCAATGTCGGGCCGTCTTCGTCAACGAACCCCCACTCGCTGCGAATGCGATGGTGCCAAAACTCGGCGAGCGCCTCAGCCATCTCGACACCAATGCCGTGCACGACGAGATACCTCTGATATTCGTTCTTGGCGAACAACTCGGCGGCGGCATCGCTGACCTTGGCGCCCATCGTGACGATGTGGAATGCTGCATAATCGACCTCGCCGCTTTCGATCGGGCGGAAGAAATCGGCGATGCACAAGAACGGTGCCTCGTTCTGGCGCGGATACGAAAACCGCATGCGCTCGGTGGTGCGTGACTCGTCGGTCCAGATGACGACGTCGTTGCCATCACCGTTGGCAGGAAAGTAGCCGTACACCAACTGCGGCACGAGAATGCCGCTCGCCTTCGCCTCGGCCAGTTGCGCTCGCAATTCGGGGCGAATGCGGGTCTTGAAGTCATCGTCGTTCTCGCCTTCGAGCGGGCGGTACTGCCACTGGTTGCGAAAGAGGGCGGTCTCGTTCACGTACTCGGCGATCTCGTCGAGGCTGATGCCCTTCACGACACGTGAACCGAGGAACGGTGGCGTGAACACCGTGTTGTCGCTGACCACCTCGGGCGAGCGACGGGGCCGATCGACAGCTGTCTCCTTTGGTCCGCGTCGTTCGGCGAGCGATCGCCCAGTGGGGATGCGTCCGAACTCTGGGTCGTCGATGCCACTGCGCTTGAGTTCCATCAACTTGTCGAGGGTGTGCAGACCCTCGAACGCATCGCGGCCGTAGAACACGCGCCCGTCGTACACCTCGCGCAGATCGCGCTCGACATAACTGCGGGTGAGAGCTGCGCCACCGAGCAATACCGGGATACGCGAGAGCCCTTGGTTATTGAGCTCTTCGAGGTTGTCGCGCATGATCAACGTGCTCTTCACCAAGAGGCCGCTCATGCCGAGGGCGTCGGCGTCAACTTCTTGCACCTTGGCGATCATCTCGCTGATGGGAATCTTGATGCCGATGTTGTGTACCTCATAGCCGTTGTTGGTGCAGATGATGTCGACCAGGTTCTTGCCGATGTCGTGCACGTCACCCTTCACGGTGGCGAGCACCAATTTGCCCTTGCTCGTTGAGCCCGCGACCTTGTCCATGTGCGGCTCGAGGTGGCTGACGGCAGTCTTCATCGTCTCGGCACTCTGCAAGACGAACGGCAACTGCATCTGGCCGGCACCGAAGAGTTCACCGACCTCGCGCATGCCGTCGAGCAGCACGTCGTTGACGATTTCTAGCGCCTTCAAGCCCTCGCCGAGCGCGGCGTCGAGGTCGGCAGTCAGCCCATCGCGATCGCCGTCGATGATGCGCTGACGCAAGCGGTCGCGCACCGGCCAGCCGCTGCGGTCGGGTTTTTCTTGTTTGGTCGATTTCACGCCTTCGAACGCGGTCAGTAACAGTTGCAGCGGGTTGTAGTCGGGTGTCGTCTTGTCGAAGATGATGTCGCGACACAGCGTGAGGTGCTCGGGTTTGATGCGCGCGAGCGGAAGAATCTTGCTCGCGTGCACGATGGCTGAGTCGAGCCCGGCCTTTACGCACTCGTCCAAGAACACGCTGTTCAGCACCTGCCGCGCAGCGGGGTTGATGCCGAAGCTCACGTTCGAAAGCCCCATCACCGTGAGCGCACCAGGGATCTCTGCCTTGATGCGTCGAATCGCCTCGATGCTCTCGATGCCGTCGCGGCGCAGGTCGGCGTCACCGGTGGTGAGCGGGAAGGTGAGCGGGTCGAAGATGAGGTCGCTCGACGAGAGGCCGTAGCGCTCGGTGGCAATCTTGTGCAGGCGGTGGGCGATTTGCATCTTCCACTCGACGTCGCGGGCCTGGCCGCGTTCGTCGATC
>RGSV01000121.1 GCA_010025655.1 Acidimicrobiia bacterium | reverse complement strand
GCTGGCTCGACCCGGCAGTGAGCGTCGCAACGAGGGTTTGCCTGACACCGACATGGCATCATTCGCCGCTCGTTACCCGGGGCCAATTGGCGGTGCGAACATTGCGAAGCTCGACCCGGCCCGCCGGCATTACTTCAAGATTGATAATGGCCCGCACGTCGGTGATCGCTGCTACGACATTCAATACTCACCGATCTGGGAAGACGTCGGAGGCTGAGAGCGGCTTGAGTTGACGTATCACAAGTGATGTCTCGCTGGGGTGCCTCTGGTCGTTGAACGTGATATGGCAACCACAGTCTCTTGTCAACTCGACGCCTACATCTCGTGGGTCACTAGGCGAGCGCGGTAGCACCATGGGAATGTTCGACGACATCTTTTGGCCTGACGGCCGTCGCACGCAGGTGAAGTGTTTTGATCGGCTTCTGCGCTGCTTTAGTCAGGGCGACGAGGTGCAGCTCGACCCGCCGGCACGATACGGAGAAGCCATGCCTTACGTCGTGCCGCCTGTGAGCTTTCAGATCATGGTGGGTGATGGTTCATTCATCACGGTCGTGCAGGGGGTTCTCCACTCGTGGGACGAATTGCGCGACCCGGACTTGTTGCTCGTCGACGTTTTTGGCTGGCCATGGGAAGGGTCTTACTACCAGGCTGCTCCACGCATCGAGTAGCCGACGCCAACTGATTCGTAAGTTGCGCGCAACTATTCCAGCTCGGTGAGACCGCCTGGGCCGAGTGTGCCCGAGGTGCGATAGGCGTCGAGTTTGTCGCGCGTGTCGTCGATGTCGAGGTTGCGCATCGTCAACTGACCGATGCGATCGTTGGGGCCAAAGGCCGCATCTTCCACGCGCTCCATGCTGAGGCGCTCTGGCGCATAGGTGATGTTGTCACCAGTTGTATTGAGAATTGTGTAGTCGTCACCGCGGCGCAGCTGCAGCGTGACCTCGCCCGACACGAGCGTGCCCACCCAGCGGGCGAGTGACTCGCGCAGCATTAACGACTGCGGATCAAACCAGCGACCTTCGTACAAGAGTCGACCGAGGCGGCGACCCATCTGGTGGTAGTTCTCGAGCGTGTTCTCGTTGTGGATTGCGGTGACGAGACGTTCGTAGGCGATATGCAAGAGCGCCAAGCCCGGCGCTTCGTAGATGCCGCGACTCTTGGCTTCGATGATGCGGTTTTCGATTTGATCGCTCATGCCGAGACCGTGTCGACCGCCGATGGCATTGGCTTCGCGCACCAGATCGACCCGCGACGAGAACTCGCGGCCGTTGATCGCCACCGGCCAGCCTTCGTGAAAGCGCACGCGCACGTCTTCGGGCTCGATCTTCACCTTCGGGTCGAAATGTGCAACGCCCATGATTGGCGCCACGATGTGCATCGACGTCGACAACTCTTCAAGTGACTTCGCCTCGTGCGTGGCACCCCAGATATTGGCGTCGGTTGAATAGGCCTTCTCGGCGCTGTCGCGGTAGGGCAGTTTGTGTTTGGCGAGAAACGCGCTCATCTCGGCACGGCCACCTAGTTCGGCGACGAACGCCGCGTCGAGCCACGGCTTGTAGATGCGCAATGCCGGGTTGGCCAACAAGCCATAGCGATAGAAGCGTTCGATGTCGTTGCCTTTGTACGTGCTGCCGTCACCCCAGATATCGACATCGTCTTCTTGCATCGCGCGCACCAGCAAGGTGCCCGTCACCGCGCGGCCAAGGGGAGTCGTGTTGAAGTATGTCTTTCCCGCGGTCGTGATGTGGAAGGCACCGCACTGCAGTGCGACCAAGCCTTCGTGCACGAGTTGTTCGACGCACGACACCACTCGAGCCACCGAAGCGCCATATTGCTTGGCGCGCGCTGCAACGTCGGCGAGGTCGGGTTCGTCGGGCTGACCGAGATCGGCGGTGTAGGCACACGGCACAGCGCCCTTTGACTTCATCCACGCAACGGCGGCGGAGGTGTCGAGCCCGCCTGAGAACGCAATGCCGACTCGCTCGCCGATGGGCAGAGAGGTGAGAACGCGGGTCACGACCGACCCATTCGAGTGTTGATCACGGTCGAGCCGCCGCAGACACCACGGTGATCAGCAAGGCAACGAACGCAACCACGAATTCCACCGTCGCAACGCCGGGCGTGTTGCGCACGTCGAGGGCAGCGACCACCACGAGCAACACCACGCACACCAGATGCACCACGATGCTCAAACGTCCCGGTCGCTGCGTGGCGACGAGCGCAGCGACAGTGATGAAGAAGGGCAGTGCCCACACCACGAGCGGCTGCGGGTTCGACTCGGGTCCGAGCCACCATGTGGGCTTGCCGATGTTGCGGCTGGTGATCGCGACTGCCAGCTGGCAGACGAGTACGCCGACCCAGCTGATGGTGGCGAGAGCACGCCACGGGCGAGTCGCCGTTGTAGTCACCGAATCAAGGGTAGTGAGCATTCTCGGCGGAATGCCGTGAAAACGGCGCTCGTAGCCTTGATTTGCGGTGGCACACTTCGCGAAGTTGTCGATCTTTTTTCCGATGTGGAACGAAGAGCAATACATCCATCGTGCGCTCAACGCCGCACACGACGTGTCACGAGAGCTGATGGCCTCGGGAGAAATCGCCGACTATGAACTCATCGTCGTGAATGATGCGTCAAGCGACGCGACCCCGCGGCTCGCCGACGAGGCTGCCGCTGCGAACCCGCGTGTCAAGGTGGTGCACCATCCGGTGAATCGCAAGCTCGGTGGCTCGATGAAGTCGGGCTTCGCCGCTTCGACCGGTGAGGTGATCGTCTACACCGACGCCGACCTGCCCTTCGACATGCGCGAGTTGCACAAGGCGCTACGTCTCTTGCGCCAGTACGAGGCCGACATGGTGAGCGCCTACCGCTTTGACCGCACCGACGAAGGCCTTACGCGGGTGATCTATTCGGCGCTCTACAACGCGCTCGTGCGAGTGCTCTACGGCGTGCGAGTGCGCGATGTGAACTTTGCATTCAAAGTGTGTCGCTCGCGCATCTTCAACGACATCTCGTTGAAGAGTGAGGGTTCATTCATCGATGCTGAGTTGGTGGTGCGCGCCAAGAAACTCGGCTACTCGCTGGTGCAATTTGGGGTTGATTACTTCCCGCGCACACGAGGTATCTCGACGCTCTCGAAGCCTTCGGTGATCGTCAAGATTCTGCGCGAGGCGTTCGCTCTGCGACGTGAACTCAATGCGATTACTGCCGCTCGACCCAAATAGAAAGCGGTAGCCACGGTGTCACGACCCAGCAGACCCGGGCGCGAATCGTCACCAGCCGAAGCGCCGTTACCGCGCGCGAACAGCCGAGTGCTCGGCGTGTCGGCCGCACTCGTGCTCGTCGTGATGGTTGTCGTCGCTCTCGTGCTTGAGAGTCGCGCGACCCCAGAGACATCGGTGCAGGTCGTGCCGACCACTAGCACCACCGCAGCGCCAGTCATGTTGCCACCGATCACGCGGTCGCTCAAAGATGGTGACGAGGGCGATGACGTGCGCATGTTGCAGTCACGACTCGCCGAGTTGAAGTTCGCCCCCGGCCCGATCGACGGCGTCTTTGGTCGGTCGACGACACAGGCAATTTGGGCATTTGAAAAGCTCGTCATGAAGGTGCGCAGCGACAAGGCGACCGGTGTGGTCACCCCAGAGATGTGGGATGTGCTGCGCGGCGACGTGCAGATTCGGCCGCGCCGAATCGCCGACACACCTCGTCATGCCGAGGCCTATCTGCCCGAGCAGGTAATTGTCACCTTCCTCGGTGGTGAGCCGACGCTGATCTCGCACATGTCGAGTGGCGACAACAAGCCATGGTGCGAAGAAGTGGTGATTGACGCTGGCGAAGAGGGCAACGACAGCCCCGAGCAGATTGCGGCGGGTCTGCCGCTGAAGGTCGGAATCTGTGGCGAATCGGTCACGCCCGCCGGCATCTTCACCTTCTACCGACGGTCATCGGGCACGCGCGAAACCAAACTCGGCACGCTCTACAACCCGGTGTACTTCAATCAAGGCATCGCCGTGCACGGTGCAATCCTCGTACCGCTCAAGCCCGCGTCGCATGGGTGCATTCGTATCCCCATGTCGGTGGCGCAGTTGTTTCCGGCGCTCGTGCAGTTTCGTGACCGCATCTACGTGTTCGACGGAGTTAAAGAGCCCGAGGAGTACGGCTCGCCGTTGCCACCAGCCGATCGACCCGACCCGAACTACACCACGGTGCCGACTTCCACCACGGTGCCCATGG
>RGSV01000013.1 GCA_010025655.1 Acidimicrobiia bacterium | reverse complement strand
CCATGGCGTGCGCGTAGGCGAGCTTGGCGGCCTCGAGCGCCTCAGGCAGCAGGCGGTCGATCGTCTCGCTCATGCGGTGACGAGCGAGGCTCGGGCTTGCGAGGTGAGCACTGCCAACACTTGTGCGGTTCGTTCGCCGATGCGGGCAAGCACGAGGTCGCCGCGCATACCCTTGGCAATCAAACCTCGGTCTTCGAGACCCACCGATACGGCTGGGCCCCGTGTGACCAGACGAACCGCTCGCGGAAGCGTGCACGCACCCTCTTTGACGAGAATGGGCACTGATTCGATCATGCTGTAAGGAAGATAGTCAGAGCACAACCCGTCACAGAGTGCGTTGCGAACCAACTCGAGTGCTCCGACGTTGCCGCTGTGACTGCCGCCGCGCATCACGTTTGGCGCGCCACACACGATGCGCAGTTCGCGTTCGCGCGACAGCCGAGCCGCCTCGATGGTGGTCGGAAACTCGGCGATGTGCGCGCCCCACTCTGCTGCTTCTTCAACCTCGGCGGTCGTTGCGAGATCGTGACCGATGAGACGTATCTGACCGCGATCAGCCGAGTTCACGATCCACGAGAGGGCTGCCGAGCGGTAGTGCTTCTTCGCCTCGCGTTCGAGGAAGGTATTCTCCACCTCGACCTCTGCTTGCTCGGCAGACAACCCGCGAGTGCCCATGAGGTAGCGAACCAGGCCACTGCGGTCGGTGTATTGACCTTGACCCGGGGTGTGGTCTTCGAATGATACGAGGGGAGTATCGCCGCCAAAGTCGTGCGGGGCTCCGACGTCTTCAAGGTAGGTGCGCAGTGCGTCCGAACCGTCGCCGTCGCGAGCATCGAGGCGGTGCAGCAGTCGGTGGTCGATGAGCGAAGAATCCGACTCGCGATAGTCGGCGATGTGCAGACTGAACTCTTTGGCGAGTTCGACGGTGCGGTTCCATTTCGAGTCGTTCTCCCAACTGATGCCGTGGAAGAGCGTGGTGATGCCGGCGGCGCGAATGCGCGACTCGAATGCGCGGAGAGCGAACTCAACTGGCACCCTGGTGCTCGGACGCGGCATGACCTCGCGTTCGAGACCATCGTTGTGCGTGTCGACCAAGCCCGGCAGACAATACGCACCGTTACCGTCGACGGCGTTCGGCGGAGCCGCTCGTTGCGACACATCGACGATGACGCCGTCTTCCACCACCACGACGGCGTTCTCGAGAAGTGCATCGGGCAGCACCGCCGTGACGTTTCGAACAGCGAACGAGGCTCCGCTCATCGTGCCGCCGATGCGAGTCGTGAGTCGAGTTCGTCAGGAGACCGTTCGGCAACGAGCCGACCCTTCTCAAGCACGAGCACTCGGCTGGCGAGCCGTTGAATGGCTTCAAGGTCGTGGAAGATCGACACCACTGCAACACCCCGATGCGTGAGCGAGGCAATCAACGCAAGGGCCCGCTCGCGATTCTCTGGGTCGAGAGCCGACAGGGGCTCATCGAGCAACAACAGCCGAGGCGGGTGAACGGTGCCCGCTGCAAGGTTGACGCGTTGCTTCTCGCCGCCTGAGAGCACCGAGGCGTACACATCCCACAGGCGTTCTTCGATGCCGACTCGCTGCAGTGCGGCTGCCGCAGCTTCACGGGCGTCGTGGTCGGTCATGCCGCGCTGGCGCGCCGATCGCGTGACGATCTCAAGAGCACCCCGCCGAGGTTCTGATCGCAAGAACTGCGAGACGTAGCCGATTTCATGCCCGCGAATTGCGGCGATCTCGGCATCGCTCAGCGAACACATGTCGACGTACTCTCCGGCATGAATCTGCAGCCACACCTCGCCACTATCGGGGCGATACGTGCGGTAAATCGACTTGAGCAACGAAGACTTGCCTGCGCCACTCATGCCCGCGAGTGCCACGTGTTCGCCGGCGGTCAGCGTGAAGTTGATGTCAGCGAACGCCACCACGGTTCGGTCGCTCACGGCGTGCAAAACGAACGACTTGTGCAGTCGCCGCACATCGAGCACAGGTTCGCGTCTCACGACCGAGCCGCCGCCACGAGTCGTTGGGTGTAGGGGTGGTGCGGATCTTCGAGCAACTGGTCGGTGAGCGCATTCTCCACCACCCGACCGTGTTGCATCACGAGACAGCGCGACGTGAGCATCTCGATCACCGCGAAATCGTGCGAAACGACGATGGCGGCGATTCGGTGTTCTTCGAGCAGCGAGCGAATGAGGTCGAGAACTCCGGCGGCAACGCTGGCGTCAAGACCGGTCGTCGGCTCGTCGAAGAGAACCACGCTGGGAGAATTGGCGAGGGCCTTGGCAATCTGCACGCGTTGCTTCATGCCACCCGAGAACCCCCGCACGAGGTCGTCCATGCGGTTGATCGGCACTTCGGTGCGCGTCAAGAGTTCTGAAGCGCGGTTGCGAATGTTGCCGAAGTTGCGCCAGCCGGCCGCTGTCAGCGGTTCGGCGATGTTTCCGCCAGCGCTGATGTTCAACTTCAACCCTTCAGCCGGATCTTGATACACCACGGCGAGCGTGTCGATGCGCAGACGGCGACGCGCTGAAGGGTCGAGCTCGAACATCGACACGTCACCTGCGGCGGTGCGCAACCGAGCCTCACCGCGCGATGGTGCGACATCGCCGGCCAGGCATCGCAACACCGTGGTCTTGCCAGAACCAGATTCACCGACGAGCCCGAGTGCCTCGCCAGCCGCGACTTCGAACGAAACATCCCACGCTGCTACGACCGCGCCGTTCAACGCGCTCTTCGAACTGCCGACCTCGGGACCCGTGGATGCGATGACGGCGTCGTCAAACGGTCCGTACACCCGGCCCAGCCGCTCGACCTTCAGCATCCATTCCGGCACTGCGAGTCGCGCAACGGGGTAGCGGCCGTATTCGACTTCGGTTGTCACGCGTTGGCCTCGCGCGTGCGACGACACCAGTCGGTGTCGCTGCACATCCAGACGTCGGAATTCGGAAGCGAGACGAGAAACGCGTCGCTGCTCTTGCACATCGCGCACGAGGCACCGTCGGCATCCTCAACTTCGAATGGAACATCGTCAAACGTGAGCGGCTCTACCTTCGTGCGCGGCGGAATCGCGTAGATGCGCTTCTCGCGCCCGGCGCCAAAGAGCGTGAGAAACGGCGATTCGTGCAACCGTGGAATGTCCCAGCGAGGTATCGGTGTGGTGGCGACGACGTATCGCTCGTTGACCAAACAGGGATACCCGGTGGTCTGGGTGATCACGCCGTTGCGAACCTTGTCTTCGTACAGGCTCACCCACATGCGCGAGTAGTCGGCTTCTGCGTGCATGCGAGCAAGTTCGCGCATGTCGCGTTCGACGCCACGCAATGGTTCGGGCACCGGCACCTGCAGCACGAGAATGCTTTCTTCGTCGAGGCCATCTTCGGGAATGCGATGTCGACTCTGAATCACGCTGGCTTCGGCCGCGACACTCGTCTGGTCGGCACCCGTCGATGTCGTGACCAAACGACGAAGGTTGACCGCGTTGACACCGTCGTCGTCGCCTTGGTCGATGACCTTCACTACGTCGTCGTCGTGCACGACGGCGAGCGTGATCTGCAGGCCACCCGAGCCCCACCCGCGCGCAACCGGCATTTCGCGCGAGCCGAACGGCACCTGATAACCCGGAATCGCAACTGCCGCCAACATCGCGCGGCGTATTTCGCGCTTGGCGAACTCGTCGAGCAGCTCGTCTGACTGCGTCGGGTTGATGAGATCGTCAAGAAGCATCGCGATTCCTCGCCTTGCGCATCGCAAACTTGCGCTCGATCATCGAACGAAAAGTCACGTAGTGGGGCAGCTTGAGATGTTCGAGAAAGCCCGCCGAATCGAGCGCATCGGTGGTGAGCAGCAACGACTGTTCGAGTTGCGTCCGCCCTGCATCGCGGTGGCAGGCAATATCGAGATTGGCCATCGCGATGGCCTTGCGTTCGTTGTGGCCGAAACACAAGCCGTATCCCACGTCAAACTTGGTGCGATCTTCGTCGACGCCTTCGAGATCTTCGATCGCCTCAACCTCGGTGACTCTCACCGATGAAACGCAGACCGGCAACCCTGTAACTGGGTGGCGAACCTCGACGTCGATCGCACCGTGACGAACCTCGCCCAGGGTGACTTCGTGGAGATAGCCGTCAGGTCCGAGAATGTTGCGGTACCACTGATTGACGAGTGCGCCGGTGTCGGCGCGCGTCATTGAGCTGAGCAGCGCCGATCGCGCAGCAGGCGGACGCGCCGGGGTGCGGGTGATGTCGAACGGCTCGGGATCGTCGGCTCGTCGTCGGTCGACAACGAGATCCATTTCGCGCAACATCTCGAGCAGTCGCTGGGGCGAACGTTGAGGGGTGTCACCGTCGGCGTGCGCCTCGCTGCGTTCATCGTCTGGCGTACCCGACGCCTCTGAGCGAAGTTTCTCGGCCTCTTCGCGGGCCAAGTCGTCGCTCTGTCGTTCGAGGAATCGCGCGGTGTAGTCAACCGACCGGCCGAGCAGCTGGCTGCCGGGAACCCGCTGGAATGCCGGCACGATTCGTCGCTCGACACTGACATCGTCGGCATCTGCCGGTTCTGAGTAGGCAAAGCGGGGGAGCGTCGAGCGATAGGCGCGCAGCAAGTGCACCGCCTCGGTGGCGTCACCCTCGCTCTGCCGCAGTGCCTTCGCTGCGAGTCGCGGTGCCCACAGTCCGGCTTCACCCATCACGCGGTCGACGAGCAGGCGGAGCTTTTCGAGAATCTGGTCTTCTTCGAGCCACGACGACTCAGAGGTCAGGCGCAATCTCCGCACGAGTCGCTCAGCGGCGCGAATTGCGTCGAGTCCACCTCGTGCCGAGACGTAGCCCATGGTGGTTACCGCTTCTCCACAAGCGTCGTGCGGGGCAGACCGACGACGACACCATTCGCGGAGACCAGCCAGCAGTCGATGCCCGACGGTGGATGCGCCACTGCGATGTTCCGTGCCGCAATGAACTCGTCGGCTGATGCGGAAACTGAGAGGTTCGCATTGGGTCGTGTGCCGGGGCCGGTCAGGCGCATGGCCACGTCACCTTCGTGCGACTCGGTGCACACAATCAAACGACAACCGAGTTCCGGATGCAACGGCGTGCCGCGACCGACGTGAAGCACGAGTTCGTGCGGCGGAGGTGTCGAACAGAGAACGAAGTTGGCGTCGGCTACCGAGACCACGCGCGAGCCGGTGAGCTCGGCCACTTCGGCTTCGAGGTCAGGATCATCTGGCGCACAGAACGTCGTCTCGATATCGGTGAGTGCCAACAACGGCAACGCCCGTGGTGGCATCGTTTCGCACAGGTGCGTCGGCATCGGCACCTTTTCGCCGGGGCTCGAGAGCGAGGTGAGCAACGAGCGAAACACCAAGGTTGAGTCGCGCGACGACAGGGCTGAGAGCGTCATGTCATTCGAACTCTTCGAACTTCACTCGTGTGTCGGCAATCTGATCCCAGCGACGTTGCTCTTGTGCCGCCAGATGTTCGCGAGTCTCTCGGCACAGTTCATCGATGGCCAGCCGTAGAGGTTCATACTCTTCGGCGGTCGTGCGAGAAACTGCATCGCAGAGCGCGGCGGCCAAGGCGGCACGTGGCTCGTCGCCGTCGATCATTGCCCAACCCCGCTCAGCGTCAAGGCGTACCTCACACCGAGTCACCAAGATCTCGCCAAGATAGAAACGCTCGCGACGCACCGGCTCGCGCACCTGCACCATCACTGTGCCGCACGCGGGCGGCTGAGTGACAACGAGCGAAGATCTCAGAGTCTCACTCGTGAGACAACGTTCGCCGAGCTCGACGAGGCGCTCGGGCCGCGATCGCATCAGCGCACTAGTGGTATCGGTAGACCCAATCGCAGTGCTCGGCACTTTGCCGAGAGTACGAGCGGTGCGTAAACATCAGGTGACGTCAGCGCGAACGGCAAGCAGTTCGCTGGAGAAGTCATCGAACGTAAGACCACTCGGGGCCAGGCTCTTGCCGCGTTCATCCCAGCGTCGCAGCGCTACCGCCCGCTCAGCGGCCGGATGCCGCCGAAAACGCTCGACCTCGTCGGGGCTCATGCGACCACCTTGCACGGCAAGGCTGCGCACCGAACCCACCGACAGCGAGGCGAAATAGTCGTCTTCCACCGTGCAGAGATATCGCTTCGCTTCGACATGCAGAGCGATAGGCGCGGTGACCGCCGGGCTGAAGTGTCGTGCGAGGAACGCGGCCCCGGTCGCCTCGTGCGTGTCGTTCAGAGACACATCGACGCTTCCGTCGCTGCGCTCGAGAGCCAACAGGTGACCGATGTCGTGCAACAATGTGGCTACCACGAGCGCTGCGTCGGCGCCGTCGTCGCGTGCGTGCTGGGCGCATTGCACGGCGTGCTCAATTTGGCTCACCTGTTCGTCGTATTTGTTGGTGCCCCAGCGCTCATACAGGCTGCGCACACCGGCGAGAAATTCATCACGACTTTCCAGACTCATCGCGGCACCGGTATTCCGCGAAAATCGTCGATCAGCGATATTTGCACGCGCTCGCCACTGGCGATGCGGTCGAGCTCGGCGCGCTTCGTTGCGTAATACTCATCGCGCAGGTCGCCTTCGCGCGCTGCGTTGTAGGTGGGGTAAATCGCACGCCGGTCGCGCGTCGACCGATTGTCGCCTGAGCGGTGTGGTGTGCGCGAGTGAAACCACATGGTCTGTCCGGCCCGCAGCGGCGCCGGCTGCCACTGCAACGTTGCCGCCACGGCCTCGGGAATACAGCCACGCTCGTCGGTCTCGATCAACTCGTGGTGCATTCCCGAGACGACGTCGAGACAGCCGTTTTCAGTGGTGGCGTCGTCAACCGCAATCATGCACGAGATATGCGACTCGATGAACGGATACGCCGGCGCGTCTTGGTGGGGTTCCCATCCTGCGCCACCCGCAAGTTTGTAGTTGATCTTCTCTTTGTACAGCACCGCCTGCTCGCCCAGCAGTTCACTTGCCGCCGCAATCATCGTGCCGGTGCACAACAGCTGCTGCAGTCCGACGTGATAGGGCGTGAAATATTCCGTGCGACAGCGGCGTGGGCCGTGTTGGGTGAGTTCGTAGTGATTCATCCAGCCGCCGGCGTCACTCCACGCCTGTACATCGCCGACCCATTGCCGCAGTCGGGCGGTCTGGTCGGCATCGAGCAGGTTGGTCACGACCCAGCCGTCGCGCGCGAACGACTCACGCTCATGCGATTGGAGAACCTGCCCTGACACGAGCCTTGAGAATACCCTTCGCTGTCGATGCCCACGGCGACGTCGAGGGCAACAGCATGTGAATTGCCAGCGAACTCGATGGTTCGCTCGTTACGTCGCGATCAGGCAGTGGCACCTGAGTGACCTCACGAGGTGCACAAAACGGTCATGCGATGTTCACCAAAAATGCGCCATTCGTATGCCAGTCGTCAAACGCGGCGAAACCTGCGAGTCGTAGATTCTCGCGCGATGAAAACTTCAACACGCGTTATTGCCGTCCTATCCACCGCACTTGCGCTAGCCGCTGGCTCATTTGCAGCTTCTTCGGCGGGTGCCAACACGGTGCCCGTCAACGGTTCTGAGCTTCGATTCGTCGGACGCTGGACGTCGGGCGCTGGTCTCGCCGGAGCGGAGATCTCCGCGGTTGACAAAGAGTCGAAGCGACTCTTCGTCACCAACGGTGCCAAGAACACCATCGACATCGTCGACATCAGCAACCCCAAGAAAGTGAAGCTCGTCAAGTCGGTTGATTTCACGGCACTCGGTTCGAGCGGCATTCAGAGTGTTGCCGCGAAAAACGGCATTGTCGTCGTCGCTTCGGCTGGCGCATCGAAGACCGCACCAGGCATCTTGTTCGTGATGGACGTCAACGGCAAGATGGTGAAGGGTCTGCCCGCCGGCTTGACCGTCGGCGCGTTGCCCGACTCAGTGACCATCAGCAGCGATGGCAAATACGCCATCAGCGCGAACGAAGGCGAACCCAAGGACTACTGCCTCGTGAACGGTGCTCTTCCGGAGACCTCCGACCCGAAGGGCAGCATCTCCATCGTTGATCTCGAAGCCACCCCGCCGACCGTGAAGACGGTTGACTTCACGAGCTTCGCCCAACGCAAGAACGCGATCATCTACGCCGGTGGCCGCATCTTCGGCCCGGGCGCTTCGGTCGAACAAGACCTCGAGCCTGAATACGCGGCGATTTCCGCCGACAGCACGACCGCCTACGTGACGCTGCAAGAGAACAACTCGATTGCAACAGTTGACCTCGCCACGGCGACCATCACGAACGTGCTCGGCCTCGGCTACAAGAACCACAACGTGTACAACACGGGTCTCGACATGAGCGACCGCGACAACGCGATCAATATCGTGCCACGCAACGTGCAGGGCATGTATCTGCCCGACGCCATCGCATCAGTCACCGCAGGTGGCAACACCTACATGATCACCGCCAACGAAGGTGACGCCCGCGAATGGCCATGTCTGCTCGGCGGCACCAGCACGACCACAGCCGAACGCGAAGATCCGCGCTACGCCGACGTCGGCCTCGACACCAACCTCACACCGTCGAGCGTCGCTGGTCGTGCCCGCGTCACCGTGTTCCCGCCGGCGGTCGTCACTGGCACCATCGTGGGGTCAACCACCAAGGTGACGCCCGCCTACACCTTTGGCGGTCGTTCGTTCACGGTGTGGAAGAGCAACACGATTGACGGTGTATTTAACGCCGACATCGTCTATGACTCGGGTGACGAACTCGAGCGACTCGTGGCGGCACGACGTCCGTTGCTGTTCAACTCCGACTGGAACACCGAAACGGGCCTCGTTGGTTCGTTCGAGTCACGCTCGTCGGCGAAAGGTCCTGAGCCTGAAGGTCTCGCCGTCGGCACGGCCTACGGCCGCCAGTGGATGGTGCTCGCGCTCGAGCGCGACAGCGGCATCGTGCTCTACGACGTGACCAATCCGGTGCTCCCGCAGTTCCGCCAGTACCTCAACACGAGCCTGCCGGGTGGCAACATTTACCTGAACACTGCGGGTGATGTGTCGCCCGAGGGCGTCTTGTTCCTCGAGGCGAGCGAGAGCCCGACTGGTAAGCCGCTGGTCATCGTCTCCTACGAACTGTCGGGCACCGTTGCAATGTTCGAGCTCACCGCTCCGGCACCGACCAAAGCCGGCAAGTAATCGCGTCATCATCAACCACTAACCGCTAACCACCCCCAAAGGAGAACCCCATGAAGCTCAGTTCCACGCCCACCCTTCGTCGCTTCGCGCGAGTTGCTGCCGTTGCCGCATTCGTGCTCGCGATCAGCGCACCTGCCATGTCGCAGGCCCTCACCAGCGTGAGTGCCGGCCAGGCGTGCACCAAGGCACAGCTCAACCGCAAGAGCGGCACGCTGACCTGCACCTACAACGCCAAGACCAAGAAGTACACCTGGACTGCAGCTGCAGCCGCCAAGGGTGCCTCGACCTCCCGCGCGGGCTGGCCCTCCAAGCTCGTGATCGCGGCCGTGCCGAGCGAGAACGTGGCAACCATGACGCTGCGCTACCAGAACTTCGTCAAAGTCATCGAGAAAGAGACCGGTCTGCCAACCACCTTTATTTCTGCCACCGACTACGCGGGCGTCATTGAAGCCCAAGTTGCCGGTCGCGCCGACGTGGTGTTCTATGGGCCGTTCTCATATGTGTTGGCCAAGGCGCGCGGTGCAAAGATCGACGCCGTCGGTGCCTCGGTGCCGACTTCGACGGTGGCCTCGGGCTATTACCTGTCCTACCTCGTGACGAAGAAGGGCTCTGGCATCAACTCGATCAAAGACGTGAAAGGTAAGAACCTGTGCTTCGTTGACGCCGCGTCAACCTCGGGCTTCCTCTATCCGACGGCTGGTCTGCTCGAAAACGGTATTCAGGCGACTGACTACCGCTCGGTGCTCGCCGGTGGTCACGACAAGTCGGTGCTTGCAGTGCAGGCCGGCACGTGCGATGCAGGCTTCGTCTACGACGACATGTTCGACAAGTTGCTCGTCGACCGCGGCTTGATCAAGACCTCCGACTTCAACGTCGTGTGGAAGAGCGGTGAGATTCCGAACTCGCCGATCGCGGTGCGTAAGGACCTGCCCGCCGATCTCTTTGCATTACTGAAGAAGACGATCCTTGAGAAGATCAACAAGACGGCGTTCGTCAGCATGGGTCTCTGCGCAAACGAGACGAACTGCAACGTGATCGAAGACGCCACGTGGGGCTTCAAGCCCACGAGCGACGCGGTGTACGACGCGATTCGCCAGGTGTGTGAAGCCACCAAGTCGAGCCGTTGCCGCTAACACTCAACGCAACAACGACCGTAACCACTCGCGCAACATTCGCATGACCACCGTTCTCTCCGGTGGGGCTGATCCCCTCATCAGCCTCACCGGAGTATCGAAGCGTTTCCCCAACGGCACGCTGGCCCTCGACAACGTGTCAATGACCGTGCCGAAAGGTCAGTTGCTGTCACTCATCGGCCTTTCAGGCTCAGGTAAGTCAACGCTGATGCGCCATCTCAACGGGCTGCACAAGCCCACCGCCGGCACCGTGAAAGTGTTCGGCGTCGAGGTGTCATCGGCTTCGAGCAAGCAGTTGCGCGACGTGCGACGCAACGTCGGATTCGTCTTTCAGCAATTCGGTTTGGTGGGTCGGGCGACCTGCCTCGAGAACGTGTTGAGCGGTGCGCTCGGCCGCTTGCGTGGCCCGCGTTATGGCGTGTGGTCGTACCCACGCACGCTGCGCCGTGAGGCGTTCGATCACCTTGAGCGCGTGGGTCTCGCCCCGCAGGCCTATCAGCGTGCCGACACTTTGTCGGGTGGCCAAATGCAACGCGTTGCCATCGCCCGCACGATCATGCAGCAGCCACAGTTGCTGCTGGCCGACGAACCAGTGGCATCTCTCGACCCCGAGTCGAGCGCGCAGGTGCTCGAGTTGTTGCTCAAGGTGGCCACCGAAGACAAGATGACCGTCATCGTCACCTTGCACCAGGTGGAGCTTGCACTCGGCTGGGCGCATCGCATCGTCGGCTTGCGCGACGGACGCGTGGTGCTCGATCAAGATGCGCGCGGCCTGTCACAAACTGACGTGATGGAGGTGTACCGCCGAGTGGACCGCGAGTCGGAGCTTCTCGCCACCCCGAGTACGCCTGCAGCCGCACCGATAACCGAACGTCAGCGCGCCTGACATGACGGCGGCGCACGTCGAGCCGCTGGCCCGCGCGGCCGGCAACAAGCTGCCCCGCGCACCGCGAAAGTGGCAGAGCAAGGCGCTGTTGGCGGTGTTTGTCGCCTACGTCGTGGGCGTCGTGTGGTCGTGGATGTACATCGACATGACGCTGCTCACACTCTTTGGCGGTTTCACCGAACTGTGGAACCTCGTGGTCGACATGGTGCCGCCCAACTTCGACAACATGCGCGTGGTGTTGAAGGCCACGGTGGAAACGATTTGGATGGCATTGATTGGCACCACGGCCTGCGTAGTGCTCAGTATCCCGCTGGCCTTCATGGCGGCCCGCAACACCACCCCGAATCCGGTGGTGTTCGCAGTGGCGCGCGCCATCATCACTCTCACCCGTGCTTTACCCACCTTGGTGCTCGCTGCAGTGCTCACGTTGCCACTCGGCATCGGGCCGCTGCCAGGTCTGCTCGCTTTGGCGATTCACTCCATCGGCATGGTCGGCAAGCTCTTCACCGAGGCCGTCGAAAACACCGAGGCAATGTCGCGCGAGGCGGTGACCTCGACTGGCGCCGGCAAATGGCAAACCGTGCTCGCCACGTTGGTGCCACAAGTGACGCCGTCGTTCATCGGCACGGCGTTGTATCGACTCGACATCAACCTGCGCGAGTCGGCGGTGCTGGGTTTCGTCGGTGCAGGTGGCGTGGGCTTCGTGGTTCAGCAGCACCTGCGCAGCCTCGATTATCAGCGTGCGATTGCCGCTGTCGGGGTGATCTTTGTCGTCATCACCCTGATCGAAGTGGTGTCGACACGGCTTCGCGCATCAATCATTGGTGACCATCTTTCGTCGCCGACGAAGAAGACCCCCCGCACGATGGCCCGCGAACGCCGTGACCACCGCTTGCTCGTCGATGCCGTCACGACCCGGCGTCTTACTCCACCGTGGACCTACGAGCGATTGGTCCGTGCATCGGCTGGCATCATCTATCTCGTGCTCATCGTGGTGGCGTTTGCAACCATCGATATTCCGTACCTCTCCGCACTCGGCCTCGGCGACGAAGTCATCGACAGTTTCGGTCGACTCTTCCCGCCCGACTTCACCACTGCTGGCCCCGAACTTTGGCAGGGCATTCGCGAGACCGTAGCAATCGGCTTCATCGCCACCACGCTGGGTTTGGTCATTTCGGTGCCGCTCGGCATCTTGTCGGCGCGCAACATCGTGGTGAACCGCTTCGTCTACGGCACGACGCGACTGTTCATGCTCGCGTTGCGTGGCTTGCCCGAATTGATTGTCGCTGTGCTCTTCGTGGCCGCCATGGGTCTCGGGCCGGTGCCCGGCACGCTCGCGCTCACCGTCGGTACGGCGACGTTCATGGCCAAGCTCATCGGTGACGCGCTCGAAGAAGTGTCACCTGAGCCGCGCGAGGCCGTGTTCGCCACTGGTGCGTCGCGGGCGCAGGAGTTCGTCACCTCGGTGATTCCGCAGGCATTGCCCAACCTCGTGAGCCAGACGCTCTACATGCTCGACGTGAATCTGCGCTCGTCGACCGTGCTCGGCATCATCGGCGGTGGCGGCATCGGGTTCTTGCTGCTTTCTGCGTTGCGGGTGTTGCAAGAGCCAACGGTCGGCGCAATCGTGATCGTCATCTTCGTGATCGTGTACTCGATCGAACTGATCGGCACGTTCGTG
This sequence comes from Acidimicrobiia bacterium, assembly GCA_010025655.1. Lineage (GTDB taxonomy): Bacteria > Actinomycetota > Acidimicrobiia > Acidimicrobiales > Ilumatobacteraceae > F1-60-MAGs027. The sequence goes on along the minus strand of RGSV01000013.1, from coordinate 788 downwards.
CGCTGGCTAGTGGAATAACCGCTCGCGCGTTAGCGGCGCTCCCAACACCCCTTGTGCCAGTGGCGGCGCAAATCTGGTGCCTCGCTCGGCACGCACACGACGTGCCCCATGCCGACCGGGATCGTGCGGTGGCAACCCGGGCACACGTATTCTTTGCGCGCCTCGTAGGGCTGCACACGACGCACATCGACGTGACCGTAGAGGCCGTCCCATATCGTCGCGGGCCGTTGGCGGCGAGGCGTGCTTTTCGCTCGCACGCGCTTGCCCCGCTTGTGTTGCGGGCTCATGCGAAAAATGCCCACGCGACGAGCGCAGTGATGATGGCGAACGCGCTAGCAATCACCACATAGTCGAGGCGAGTCGCCTTGTATTTGCGGTGCGGATCAAAACCCACCTTGCAAGTATCGTCTCTATATGGCCGACATCGAGGTCACGCGTGATGGCGGGGTAGCGACGGTCACCATCAACCGTCCGCAACGCAAAAATGCCGTGACGGGCGAGATGTGGGGCCAGTTGGCCGAGACGTTTCGTGCACTCTCTGCCGACACCACGGTTCGCTGTGTGGTGATCACCGGGGCAGGGGGCGAGTTCTGCTCGGGTGCCGACTTGTCGGCGCGCACCGCTGGCGAACGACCCGTGCACCAACTGGTTGCCATGCGTTCGGTGAACGACGCTGCGCTCTCGCTGCACCGCATGCCCCAGCCGACCATCGCCAAGGTGCGTGGGGTGGCGGTCGGCGCAGGGTGCAACCTCGCGCTCGGTTGCGATCTCGTTGTCGCCAGCGAGAC
>RGSV01000120.1 GCA_010025655.1 Acidimicrobiia bacterium | reverse complement strand
ACGGTCCGTGGTACCCGGCCGGGAGAATGTAGACGTCACCGTCCCGCAGGGTAACCGTGTCGTCCACCGATCGATCCACGGTGTAAGCATGAAAATAACCAGTTGCTTCGGCGACTCCGTGATCCGAATCCTGTTTGCCAAGCCTGAAGTAATAGATCTCTTCGTTCATGTATGGACAGCCCTCAATGCCATCGTGGCGATGCGGTGGCCACGACGACCAGTTGCCCCCCGGTGTCAAGACCTCACACACAAGGATGCGATGTGCTCCACGAAACGAATCCGGTGTGGCGATGTTGTTCACCTGTCGTGTAGCGAATCCTGCACCTCTCGGCTCAACAGGTACGGTCGCCGCGCGACCGTGATGAACAGGAAACTCTCGTTCAGCCCTCGCAGTGCACACGGCGAACTCACCTGGGTCACCCGTCACGCGAACGGATGCGCCAACTGGCGCATACAACCAGTCAGCAACTGCTGCAAACACTCCCGGTCGGCCCGCAAGAGCGAACGTGGTTCCATTCACCGTGACGTTTATCGAGATTGTGGAAAGCGGGACGATCACCACTTCGCGATCGGCGAAGGAGAACTCCACTTCGCGCTCACGCGACAAGTCATGCACTTCGAGACCGCAGTAGGTCCAACCAGCCCGCTGCGCGTCGAGCGACACGGGTTGGGTAGGCGTCGCCAACGATCCGTTCGGCAGATACCAACTCATCGCAAAGTCTGACGCGACATCATGTGCGCACCCCATGCACCAGTCGGACTGCCCGTTCGGTCATGTCTCCGACCGAGCGTCCATGTGGAAAGAGCAGTGGTCTGCCTGCGACCAATCCGATGACATTCGACACTTGCAACGCATGCTCCCACTCTCGCAGCGTCTCGTCGAGGTTCTCGCCGGGATCACCGCCGAGTAGGAGTATTGGCATCGTCGTTGCACTGCCGAGTGTGACTGCACTGGTCCACGCCGGAAGCTTGAGCCACGTGAGCATCGAATTAGCACCGAGCCCTGCGGCGATTGAGACAATCTTGTCGAGTCGGTCGGTGCTTCGGTCGAGGGTCGGCAAACCGGCGGAATCGACCACATACGGGAGAGGCTCGACGATGCAGACGAGTCCGCGCTCTTCGAGCAAACGCATCTGCGCCACGACGTCGGCCAGCGTCGTCGCAACGCCGCGGTCGGTGTGCTCGATTCGTAGCAGAACCTTGCCGCCGTCAAGCCCGAGACGAGCAACGTGCTCCGCGTCGTAGGCCGTCATTCGGTCGTCGAGACCCCACTTGGCACCGAGGTAACCACCCCGATTCATGGTGCCAAACACCAGTTTTTCCTCCAGTGCACCGAGCCAAGCGAGCTCCTCGACAAGGTCGGCGCTGGCGAGCAATCCGTCGACCTGAGGATGACCCAGAATCCGCACGAGTCGATCGAGTAGGTCGCGTCGATTGGCAAGTGCAAACGGCTGGTCGCCAGCTGCCACGATCGCACGGGCGGTGTGATCGGCTGCGACGATGAGCAGGCGACGATCTGCCCCCATCAGGGCGCGACGTCGACGCCCCGAAAGAGCCTCGACGAAGTTGTTCGGGCATTCGGCTCGTTCACGCAACAACCGAGTCCATGTTTCGTCGGTGATTGCGGAAACGGTCATGACCGATGTGCCGGATCGTTCATGAATGAAGTGAGCTGTTTGATGTCAGGCATCGCATCGGCACAGGTCAACTGTGTGGCGACGTACGCGCCTGCAGCATTTGCATGTTCACCGATGGTTCGAATATCCCAACCGTTGACCAATCCGTGAATCAGGGCGCCACCGAAGGCATCGCCAGAACCCAACCCGCAGACCAGCGTGATTCGCAGTGGCTTGATAACGGCACGTTCATGCTTCGTCGCCAGAAGAACTCCCGCAGCTCCCATCTTTACGATTGCGAGTGAAACTCCGCGCTCGATGAGCATGTCGGCGGCGCGTTCAGGGTCGTCGGTGCCAAGCGCCATCGCACACTCAGTTCGGTTACCGACAACGACACTGCACCAATCAATTGCGGCTTGTGCTGCCCGACGCGCATCGTTGATCGAAGCCCAGAACGATGGTCGATAGTCGAGATCGAGTACCGTGTGCGAACTCCGATTGCGTTGTTTGAGCCAATACAGTGACGACTCGGCCGTCGAACCTCGCGATAGTGCGCAGCCACTCATCCAGAAAACATCACACTGACCTAGTCGTTCTTTCGACAGGTCGGTTGGTAGCAAACTTGTATCCGGCGCATCGGGCTGACGGTGAAAAATCAACTTCGGCTCCTCCGGTGGATCAAGTGCCGCAAGTACGACGGGCGTCAGATTGCCGTGCGACACGCCGATGCTCGACGTATCGACACCCCAACTTCGTAAACGTTCAACAACGTAGCCACCCAGCTCGTCGTCACCGACCTTCGTAACGAGCGTTGCCCGGTGCCCCAGTCGTGCTGCGGCAACGGCGACGTTGGTTGGGCTTCCACCGACGCTCTTTGAGAACGTCTGCTGGTCGCGGAACGATGCCCCTGCTTCTCGGGCATACAGGTCGACGCTCACGCGTCCAACGGTCACCACGGAACCTTGCATCACATTGAGAATAGGTCGCTCGAAGAATTAGGTTCTCTTCGTGGAGATTCTCGTCTACGGTGCTGGCCGAATGGGTCAGATTCGAGCGGAGGATTTGATTACCCATCCCGCAGTGAAGCGAGTGGTCATCGCCAATCGCAATGCCGAGCGTGCAGCCGAACTTGCTTCACGACTGGATATCGAGAGCGCGCCGTTTGATCGTGTCGACCCGCTGGCATTCGATTCGGTCATGATCACAACGGCCACAGCGAACCATGCCGACCTTCTTCGCAAGTCAATGGCACCTGGGCGCAGAATCTTCTGCGAGAAACCGATTGCGCTCGAGTTGACAGACGCCAAGAACATCGTCGAACAGGCGCAATCGGTCGATTGCGAGATTCAGATCGGCTTTCAGCGACGGTTCGACAAGGCAATGCGTGAAGTCAAGCACCGCATCGTCTCTGGTGAGCTCGGCACCCTCTATGTGATGCATCTAGTGTCTCACGACCACCAACCGTCACCACGAGAGTTCCTTGAGGGAAGCGGGAGCATTTATCGCGATCTCCACGTACACGATTTCGACATCGCCACGTGGTTCGCCGACTCCGAAGCTGAATCTGTCTTTGCCACTCACAAAGTTCGTGAGCACAAGCAATACGCAGAGTTCAACGACGGTGACGTATCGCTGATCCACCTCGTGACGAAGAGTGGAGTTCAGGTTGCAATCTCGGGCACCCGTCATGACCCACGGGGTCACGACGTTCGCCTCGAGGTTTTCGGGTCTCGTGACACCGTTGCGGCCGGGCTGTCGTCTCGCACCCCACTGCTCCCGATTGATGAACAAGCGCTCATCGCTGGTCAACCGTGGGGTGGTTTCATCGAACGTTTCCGAGATGCATTCCGAGAAGAAACTGCGGCATATGTCCGATGGTTGTCGGTGGGTGGAGACAATCCGTGCCCGCCGAGTTCTGCCATTCACGCATCCGAAGTCGCCCTGGCATGCGAAACGTCGGCTAGAGAGCATCGTGTTGTCACCATCGAGGAAGTTCGAGCGCACCGATGACCACTCGGCGCGTCAAAACTGCACTCATCGGACTTGGGCGAATGGGTCGCACACACGCGGCTGCACTGCGCAACGTCGCTGCGCTCGACGTGGTAGCCGTAGTCGACCCATCCCCCGCATCGCGCGAGGCGGCAGAAGAGTTTTTCCCCGGGGTCGCAACCTTCGAGCATTATTCCGCTGCGTTTCATATCGCCGAGGCGTGCATAGTCGTGTCGCCAACCCCCTTGCATCCAGCCATCGTCCGTGAAGCGCTGAGTGCTGGAGTACATGTGCTCTGCGAGAAGCCGCTCTCGCTCGATGTCGACGTGGCACGTCGTCTACACGATGATGCGGTGGCATCCGAACGTGTGCTTCAGATTGGTCATTGGCGACGATTCTCGCCGCCGTGGTTGCGTGCCAAGCAGCTGCTCGATCAAGGTGCGATTGGTCGACCTCTATGGATTCGACTCTCGCAATGGGATGCCAACCCGCCACCAGCGGCGTTTTGTGATCCGACGGTAAGCGGTGGCTTAGCGATTGATTGTGGCGTGCACGAATACGACCTCGCTGAATGGTTCTTCGGTGAAAGGGTCACATCGGTACGTGCATGGAACCTGCCGCTCGTCGACATGTCACTAGCCAAAGTTGGCGATGT
>RGSV01000119.1 GCA_010025655.1 Acidimicrobiia bacterium | reverse complement strand
AAGAAGGTGCCACCTTGTTGTGCGGCGGGCAACTCGGGCCCGGGTGCCTGCGAAACGTCGACGGTGATCGTTTGACCCTGCTGCACGCGCTCTTTGCCTGCGACAACGACTACACCGTCTACGGTGACGGCGCCGGCATCGATCAACGCCGCGGCAGCACTGCGACTGACGTCGGCAACGAGCGACACGACACGATCGATGCGCACATCAGCAAGCGACGCAGGAATCTCTTCGGTCACGCGCCGCGCAAGACCGAGTGTGTCGTCGTTCGTCATGATGAGCGCTCGATGGTCATGACGTGCTCTTCGACGCGCGCACCGACGCCACAATCATGAGCACGGCTCCGGTGCTGATTGCAGCGTCGGCGATGTTGAAGATCGGCCACCATTGCAGGTCGATGAAATCGACGACGGCGCCACGCAACCAAGCGTCACCCCGCAACAAACGGTCAATCAGGTTGCCCGTGGCTCCTCCCACGATCAGCCCGGCAGCAACGCCGGCAAGACCCTGTGCATTGCGGCGCAACCACAAGACGATGACGATGATGACCACGAAGGCGAGCGCACCGATGATCGGCCCAGCGCCCGTCGCCTGCGAGAACGCCATGCCCTTGTTGAATGCCAAGTTGAACCGCAATGAGCCAATGAGATCGATGGTGCGAGCATTCGAGAGGCGATTCAGTGCCCAATGTTTGGTGGCCTGGTCAGCCGCGACGATGAAGGCGATCAGCAGCCAAAGTCGGCGCGTCGCCGAGCTGGTCATCGACTGCCCAGACCACCAGCGCGTTCAGTGACGAGCTCAGTGGTCCAGGGCAATGCTTCGAGGCGCTCGCGCGGAATCGGCAGACCCGAGTACGACGAGTAGCCGTACTCACCGATCTTCAGTCGCTCGAGTGCTGCATCGATTGACTCGACTTGTTCACGGGCTTGTTGCGACAGCGTAAGGTCGCGCTCGCGCTCGACGACCATCGTGTCGCCCTCGCCACCTTCTTCACCGAAGTCGACATCACCCATCTCTTGGTTCGCCACGATCTCGTTGGCGTCTCGCTCGAGGCGATCAGCTTGACCGACGAGTTCGGCACGCTTCTCGAGCAGCAACTGTCGTTGAGACCTGAGGAAGTCGAGGTCAAATTCCTTCGTCGGAGTGATGCCGTCAACTGGCTCGAGTTTGATGATCGGCGGCTTGACTGGCTTGGCCATTGCCCGTTCCTGCTGGGCACGAATTCGCGCTTCCTCTTCTTCGCGAATTGCGCGAAGGCGGGCACGCTCAGCTTCGCGAATCTGACGCTCGGCTTCCTTGGCTTTGTTGATCTTGTCGCGCTCGCGCTGCTTCTCGCGACGCTCTTCGTCGATGGCAGCCTTCTTGCGCGCAATTTCACGGCGGCGTTCTTCTTGTGCGACGAGTCGCTCGAGTTGGCGACGCTTGCGCTCGGCATCACGCTCTTTCTGAATTCTCTTGCGCTCGGCCAACTTCTCTTTCGCCACACGCTTACGCTCACGTTCGGCGGCAAGGCGCGCCTTCTTGCGTTCACGTTCGGCGGCAAGGCGTGCCTGCTTTCGCTTGCGGTCGTCGAGCTTGCGCTGCGCAGCCTTCTTGCGACGAAGTGCTTCAGCCTTGGCTCGGGCGGCACGACGGGCGGCCTCGGCCTTCTTCTTCGCGGCCCTGCGGCGCGCTTCCTCAGCCTTACGGCGGGCAGCCTTGCGCTCGGCTTCGACCTTCAGTCGTTTGGCACGGCGCTGGGCTTCAAGCTTGAGACGGGCCTTGCGGCGCTTGGCGTCGTCGATCTTCTTACGGGCGGCCTTGCGGCGCTTCTCTTCGAGGGCCTGGCGAGCCTTCTTACGGCGCAGCTCGTCGGCTTTACGGCGTTTGGCGGCGGCGACGGCTTGGGCCTTCTTTTTGGCGGCTGCCTTGCGCTTCGCGGCTGCGTTCATGACCCCGTCAGGGTAGCCGTTCGACGGCCACTCGCACGGCAACGTCGTCAAGCATCGCGTTGGTTGCACCATTCACGCCGTCGAGCACCAATTCGCGCGCCAACGTCTCGGTGCGCACCATCTCGGCGTGCTCACGCACTGCGACGGCCAACTCGTCGGGCAGACCCAGCGTCAGACGAATGCGATCCGATACGTGCAGCCCGGCATCGCGGCGAGCTTGTTGAACCAGGCGAATCACATCGCGCGCCACACCCTCGCGTGCCAGGTCGTCGGTCACCGTCAAGTCGAGCACCACGAGACCCTCGCTGCCTGAGAGCGCAGCGCTGCCACGTTCGCCCTCACCAGTGGCAACGAGGCGCAACGAGTACTCGCCTTCCTGTAGTTCAAAGCCACCCGCCACCACTCGCCCACTGCTCATCGACCAGTCACCCTGTTTGACGGCGCGAATCACCTTCTGTGTGTCAGCACCGAGGCGCGGCCCAAGGGCTGCGGGCGTGACGTTGAGTTGGCGCTTGGCATGCGCGTCGACATCTTCACGCAACTGCACGTCGCGCACGTTGACTTCGTCCTTGATCACGTCAACGAAGTCGTGCAAGAGGCCTGCATCGGGGCTGGCAACCACGAGCGACGCAAGCGGCAGTCGAACGCGACGCTGGTGAGCCTTGCGCAACGACAGTGTCGACGAGCACACATCGCGGGCGAGGTCCATCGATGCAACGAGTGCGTCGTCGGCAGCCAGCGTGTCAACGGTCGGCCACGTGGTGAGGTGCACGCTGCGCTCGCCGGTGAGCCCGCGATAAATCTCTTCGGTCGTGAGCGGCAAGAGCGGTGCTGCCACACGACACACCACGTTGAGCACGCTGTGCAGGGTGTTGATTGCCGCTTGATCACCGCTCCAGAATCGATCGCGACTGCGGCGGATGTACCAATTCGTGAGCACGTCGAGAAACTCACGCACTTGTGCACAGGCGTCGAACAGGTCATTGCGCTCGAAGGCCTCGGTGGTCGCTAGCACCAAAGCGCGGGTCTTGGCGACTACGTAGCGATCGAGCACATTGGTGCTCGTGGTGTCGTTGGTGCCCGACAGTTTCGCTGCATTCGCATAGAGGGAGAGGAAATACCACGAGTTCCACAACGGCAAGAGCGTCTGGCGCACGGTGTCGCGAATACCTGCTTCGTTCACACTGAAATCAGCCCCACGCAGGATCGATGACGACAACAGATACCAGCGCATCGCATCGGCGCCGTACGTGTCGAACACCTGCATCGGGTCGGGATAGTTGCGCAGGCTCTTTGACATCTTTTGACCGTCGTTGCCGAGCACGATGCCGTGACTGACGCAACTCTTGAACGCCGGCCGATCAAAGAGCGCGGTCGCCAAGACGTGCAGCGTGTAGAACCACCCACGTGTCTGACCGATGTATTCGACGATGAAGTCGCCCGGATAATGACTTTCGAACCACTCGCGATTCTCGAAGGGATAATGCACTTGCGCGAACGGCATCGAGCCGCTCTCGAACCAGCAGTCGAGCACTTCGGGAACGCGCCGCATCATCGACTTGCCCGTCGGGTCGTCGGGGTTCGGTCGCACGAGGTCGTCGACGAACGGCCGGTGTAGTTCTGTGACTTCCACTCCGAAGTCACGCTGCAACTCGGCGATGCTGCCGTACACATCAATGCGCGGGTACTCGGGGTTGTCACTGCGCCACACCGGAATCGGCGATCCCCAGAAGCGGTTGCGGCTGATGGTCCAGTCGCGGGCGTTTTCCAACCATTTGCCAAACGAGCCGTCACGAATGTGCTCGGGCACCCAGGTGATCTGCTGGTTGAGCGCCACCATGCGGTCTTTGATCGCCGTCACATTGACGAACCATGAACTGACGGCGCGATAGATGAGTGGGGTTCCCGTGCGCCAACAGTGCGGATACGAGTGGTCGTAAGTCTCGTGCCGCAACACGACGCCGTCTGACTTCAGTCGCTTGATGATGTTCGCGTTGGCCTCGAACACGTGTTGGCCGGCGAAGTCTTCGACTTCAGCGGTGAAGCGCCCTCGTGAATCGACGGGTACGACGAGGGCGATGCCTGCATCGGCACATGCGCGCTGGTCGTCTTCACCAAAGCCGGGCGCCATGTGCACCACGCCCGTGCCATCTTCGGTGGTGACGAAGTCGCCGGCGAGCACGCGGAATGCACCGCGCTCGGCATGATCAGCAAAGTAGGCAAAGAGTGGTGAGTAGCGACGCCCGACGAGGTCACTGCCACGAAGTGTGCCGACGTGGACAGCGCCCTCGAGTTCGCGTTCATACGCATCGCGGCGTGCGGCGGCCATCACATAGCGCGTGCCGTTGAGTTCATAGAC